>JBCCIX010000278.1:0-5972 GCA_039028075.1 Bacteroidota bacterium
ATTCTTATTTCTATATCAGTGTTTTTGTCAGTGATTCCAGGGAAAGTGAGGAAACCAATCAGGGGATTATTGCTAAACTCACAAAATTGGCTTGGGACTACTTCAACAACAAATGAACTAACTATAGGGCGTGAAAATCTTTACTCTACCCGACGACTTAGTAACCGCCGAAAAAGCGGAGCTCCTGGTCTATGACTATCAAGCCCAGAAGGAATCCCACAAGCAGCAGGTAAACCTTTCCATGAATACGTTCAGCTTTCTGCTGGAAGGTAACAAGGAAGTGTTTTCCAATGTAGAATCAACAGCCATCTCCAATGCTCAATTTCTGCTCATGAAAGCGGGTAAGTGCTTGATGACGGAAAAGTTTACGGGTGCGAACAACAGCTACCGCAGTATTCTTTTCTTTTTTTCCAGTGAAGCCGTGTTTCAGTTTTCAAGAAAACACGCCATCACGCTTTCCAAATCCGGCCAAAGAAAAGCGGTTCAAGCTATCCCTTTTGATCATTACCTCCGCTCGTTTGTACATAGCCTTATTCATCTCAACGCACTGCCTACAGAAGCCAGGCGTAAAGTGCTTCCGGTTAAATTTGAAGAATTGATGCTATACCTCACTGCTACTTTAGGAAGCGAGTTTTTAGCGTCCCTAATGACCGACATCAACGATTATGATTTTCATTTTCAGCAAGTCGTAGAACACAATAAATGGAATAAACTTACCTTGAATGAGCTGGCCTTTCTAGCCAACATGAGCCTTTCCACCTTCAAGCGAAAGTTTGAAGGCCAATTTCATACTTCCCCCAGCAAATGGTTTCAGGAACGGCGTCTGGAATACGCCGCCATACTCCTCAAAAACGAACGGAAAAGACCGTCCGACATCTACCTAGAAATTGGGTACGATTCGCTGACTAATTTCATCCAAGCTTTCAAATCAAAGTACGGCTGTACCCCCAAACAGTACCAGCTGAATTGAGCTTTTAGCAATACTTTTTGATCTGAAAACAAGCCCGAAGTGCCCCTGAACGGGATGAGCTTTACATTTTCATTCCAACACAAAAATTATGAAAAAGATAATCATGTTAATGGCGTTGAGCCTGTTCACACACATTTCATTTGGTCAGGGTACTTTCACTTTATCCAGTAAAGATATTGGTGGTCAGGCCACCTTAACGGAAGAGTTCAATGGCTTCGGCTGTGTAGGCGAAAATACGTCTCCGCAACTCGCCTGGGAAAATGCGCCGGAAGGCACCAAGAGTTTTGCGATAACCATGTATGACCCTGACGCACCTACCGGCAGCGGATGGTGGCACTGGGTGGTATTCGACATACCAGCAAATGTCAATGAATTGGTGAGCAATGCCGGAAATGTTACTTTGAATCTAGCCCCCAAAAATGCGATTCAAAGTCTAACGAATTACGGTGCAAAGGGATATGGTGGGCCATGCCCTCCGCCTGGACACGGTCTACACCAATACATCATCACCGTGTACGCTTTGAAAACGGATAAACTCGGGTTAGACGAGAATACAAATCCTGCCGTAGTAGGCTACTACTTGTGGAATAATACGATTGCCAAAGCCAGTATTGTAACCTATTACCAGCGAAAGGCCCAATGAAAGTTCAAGACAGATATACCCATGCTCGAAAAGCTCTACGAATGGTACAGCGCAAAGACACGGGTTATATCGGCAACTTGAATCGTACCATGAAACTACAAACGCTTGTTGTTTACGAGGAGCTATTTAGCCAGAGCTGTTCGTCACCTTTTCGTTACTGTAGCGTCTGATTTTTTCTTTATACCATGGAAAAGAATTTTTATGGTTGACTTGCACGGTCAAAGCATCTATCTTCTTGTTTTTCTGTCTCCATAGGTTCGAGCAATCATTGAGTCGTATAGGCGTAGGACTGCATTTTACGCCGGATCAGCACTTGGATGACGACTTCGACGTGGTGGTCAATCTCTTTTGACCTCTAACTTTAAGCATCAGTAATTTGCCGGGTTTAAAACCCAAAAATTCGTTAAATAAATGCAACTGTGATGCATTCAATTGGAATTTGATCTACCTTCGTAGGGCAAATTATATCCTCCAAATTATGTTATAGCTAGGCTTAACCCTCGTTAGTTAGTTATTTTATTTGGTGTTTTTTTACCTTATACATCAGCCTTATGAAACTTTTGTATAGCCTTAAACTGTCCTTTAGAACCCTTCGAAAACGCCCCGCTTTCTCGGCGGTAATCATTTTTACCTTTGCCGTAGCCACAGGTGCCAGCATCGTAGTCTACAGCTATATGGATGCACTGTTATTCACGGCCCTTCCGTTTAAAAACCCGGAAAATCTTGTTCGCATCCAATCGGTAAAAGGCGGTGAAAAGGGATTATTTTCTTATCCTGATTTTCTGGATATGCAAAAACAACTTACGGGGATGGAAGAGTTGGCTGTTTATCGTGACGGGGGTAGATACAACCTAAGTGGGGATGGAAAACCCCCGGAAGATCTGACCACCACTTTCGCTTCCAGTAATCTTTTTAGGGTCCTTGGAGTAAAACCACAAATCGGTAGTTACTGGCCGGAAACGTTGGATGAGCGTGGCTCCCATACGATCATGTTGACCCACGATTTCTGGCAAAAGAGATTTGATGGAAATGAAAGCATAGAAATGCTTCAGGTTACATTAGATGGCTTTTCCTATACGAATTATGGCGTACTTCCTAAAGGCTTTAGCTTCCCACATCGCAATGAAGCCTTTCGGGCCATGGCATTTGCAGATTTTGTAGTCGACTCCCGGAGCTATCGGCCGTGCATTGGTCTTGCTCGCTTAAAACCGGGAGTAACACTTGAAGACTTTAACACTGAACTCCGAGCATTTGCTGAATTACAAGAGCAAGCACACGCTGATACCAATCTGGGTATTTCCTACCGGGCTGAACCTCTTTCCGATCTTTATATTGGAGAACTTGAGGGTTATATTTTCTTGTTGGGTGCGGCCGCTTTGTTTTTGTTAACCATAGCTACTGTAAATGTGTCCAACCTGATTCTCATTCAGACCCTACGGAAGACGAAAGAAACTGTCGTTCGCAGGGTTCTTGGATCATCAAATAGCTCTATTATCGTAGATGCGGTGGTACACAGTATGGTTCTGTCTTTATCCGGTAGTCTCTTAGGTCTGTTCTTAGCTTCGGGTATTATCGGAGCAACATACGATCTGATTAGCCCTTATTTACCACACTGGATCCATTTAACCTTGAATCGAAGTGTATTGGCGTATGCGGTGTTGGTTGCCCTTTCGCTTGGCGTGATTACCGGTGTTCTTCCTTGGATTTTTAATAGAAACGGAAAACATCTTGTTTCAAAATTGAAAGAAGGCCAGCAAACTACAGGTAGCAAAAGACAACATGGTGCTCAGAAAGGACTGGCTACGCTTCAAATTGTAGTGTGTGTAGTGCTGATGATCGGCGGACTTCTGTTATTTAAAAGTTTTACTGCGGCCAGTAAAACTGATCTTGGTTTTACAACTGACGATAAAATGACCTTTCGATTAGCGCTCTCATGGTTTAAATATGGGACGGACGAAAAGAAATATTCCTTCTTTGCGCAAAGTTTAAAACAAATAGAAGCTATTCCTGGTGTTGAGGATGTCACGTTAACCAATATTTTACCCCTCTCCAATGTGGTGGATAACTCGGCTCATTCACAGGAAAACTTGATCATTGAAGGGCAATCCGAGCTCGAGCGATCTGAGAACCCATTTGTAAGTGTGCAGCGGGTTATTCCTAACTACTTTGATGCCATGGATATTGAGATTGAGAGAGGAAGAGCTTTTGAGCCTAATGAATATGAACAGCAGCGCTTTCAAGTGGTTATTGATCGACATCTCGCCGATAAAATGTGGCCTGATGAAGATCCATTGGGTCAACGCATTGATATATGGGATAAAGAATTAGACAGACCTTATCTTCAAATCGTGGGTATTGCTGAAAATGTAAAGCATCAGAGCGTTACCGGAGACAACATACCGAATGTATATGTTTCACTTTTCGCTTATCCGCATACTGATGTCCATTACATAGTACAAACGGCCAAGTCTTTAGGAGCTTTAGAAGCACCTTTAAAAGAAGCGATACTTTCCATTGATGAAAATCAGCCCACTTTTGAATACAGTTATGTCAAGGATATTGTGGCCACAAAAAACTGGAGATCTAAAGTTTCCGGAATGCTCTTCCTAACGCTGGCGACTATCGGGAGCCTAATAGCCGTTGTGGGCCTTTTTAGCGTGATGACCTTTATTTTGTTGCTAAAAGTGAAGGAGTTAGCACTTCGAAGAGTCCTTGGTGCAACAGATCAAGAAGTTGTGCAGTTAGTACTCGGCGAAATGTTGAAGATTGTCGGTGTGGGGGTTCTAGCAGGTATCGTTTTATCTCCTGTTTTGCTAAGACCCATTAATCCATTTTTGTTTGAGGTTAACCTCTTTGACCTACACACGTACATCCTTGTGATAGTCGGTCTGCTGGGAGCTTCTGTACTGGCGACCTTAATGCCTTTTCGTAGTGCGCTCACGGTGAACCCCGCACAGGTACTAAAGGGAGAATAGCTTAAATATCAAAGCCATAAAGGGCATAGATACAGCGTGGTTATGGATTGTAAACGGCTAAAGTCTGCGTCCATTGCACGACAGTGTATCCATTCAAAAGTGTGACATAAACCGTGATTACTTTGAATAGCAGTATGAAATCCACCCAAAATAAGATGAGAAGTGGAAAGCTAGGATGAGCGAATTACTAGTCACAGGTATAGAGATGGATCTGTCAACCAGAACGACTAAATTTCGGTACTCAAATACGATCTCGTACTTTTCAATTTGCAGGTTCTCTTCAAAGCACCCAGCCTAACCATTTTGGTCAAATCACAGGTTGCTGTCGTACTTGGAGCGCCTGTGACGGGTCATGAAATTCTTCGCACTTAAACCTCGTCTAAACCCTTCAATTCCTGCACGAAAAATGCGTGCTACCACTACTTCTTGTCTATGGTTAAATTTATCCTTGAATTTTCGATAACATTTCCCTTTCCTGATTAAAAAACGGATCATATGCTGGATAAAGTCCTGAGCTTAAAAAACTACTTCACAGAAATAGTAAAGCCAATCATCGATTTCGAGATCAGAATTATTTCTATCTAAGCCTAAATGAAATAGTTCTTGTTCCTTGATTTTTCGATGATTTGGGAAGTAGTCAGGAAAGTGGGTCTCCTTAAACTTTGTGATAATGCATTTTCGGAAATCACCCTTCCAATCCTTCCATTTCCATCTTCGAATGGATGGATACGTTCGAAATACAAATGGGCGAATCCAGTTCTTCCCAGCGCGGAAAGCTCCGGTTTCCCACCTCTCTCCATCTTATTAACCAGGTTATTAAAGGTCTTTATTGCTGAATGGACTTGCTTAGAAGGAGGGGGCTTAAAATGAATATTCCCAGAGACTATTTGCATAGGGTCTGTGTGGGTGCTGTAGTCTGCTTTACGGTAAATAAAATCGGGCCCACCTTTTCGCCGCTAATTCCAGATCATAGATTAAAACACCTTATGTTATGGGCCACTATACGCTGTAAGAACGGTTTATAAAAGTTATTTTGTGGGCTATTTAGTTCTTTGAAAACCCTATGGAAAAAATATTTCTAAGTCGTTCTACTATGACCAGTACATTGGGTAAGAATCTTGAAAATCAAAATTCTTTGGCTAAGGTCATTCTAGTAATGTCAATCAACGAATTCTTAGCAAGAAGTTCACTTTTTGTAAATCTCCGCATCTGTCATTATGTAATTACATTGATAAATATCATCGTAATTCAACACCAATGTACCCGTAATGGTCACTCGCTGATCCATTTTAAACTTAGGATGGTCAGGCTTTAATTGTAATTCTACAATGGACTCAGGGCCCCCGCTACCACAGAAAAAACAAGAGGCATAAGGGTATCGGGA
>JBCCIX010000279.1:0-5948 GCA_039028075.1 Bacteroidota bacterium
CACGCTTAACTTCAGTATGTAAAACCAATTCTGAAAATGTACTTTTTCGTATTGGGTAGGTATCTCCGTAATCCAGCTTTGCTCGCGTAACTTGGAGATATTATGCTCTAGATTTAGCCGGTTATCTATCTTTTCGACCATAGTGTTAAAACCTTGCTTATTGCGTTTAAGGTGGTTTGCAGTAAGCACCCTTTTGATTAAATACTTGTCTTTTGAAAAGAGACGCCAGTGAATGAATTTAAATAAGCTTCTTCTAGCATCCATATTGCGCTGCAAGGTTTCCTGGAAAAGACCGAGGTTCTCAGCGGGAAGGGACAATTCAGGACCTACTCCTTTGTAGCATTCCATCAGTACTCTTTCCGTGTTGGAGAGCCATAAAACGCTGGTCTCATCGTCAGCGTATCCGGACATATGCTGGAAGAGTCTATACGCCTGCTCGTTCTTCAATATGCCCAGCATTTCAATAATGAAATCTCGCCGTGCCAGAAAATACTCACAATCCTGAATAGAAAGTCTTGAGCCGACTTCTTTTTCCAAAAGATCTCCGATTTCTTTTTTGAAGGCAGGGATATCCTCAAGTATCCCCATGATGGATCGCTCGTCGCTAACGGTGAGGTTGGTAAATGATCTTCGCTCTTTCCAAGGATAATTGGGCTTCCTCTGAACGATGGAATAGGTGCTATAAGATCTCAGTTTTTGAGTAAAAGCATCTATAGTGTCAAAATGGAATTGAGAATGATCCTGCTTCAGGCTTACGGCTGAACCTTCGGGGTCTGAGGTCAGATAGAGTTCCTTAGCCGAAATCCCGCATTCGGACTCGTCAAATAAAGCAAATTTAAACTCTTCCAGCTCCGTGGTCAGTTGGTCGATACGTCTACTCGTTTGAAGAAATTTTCGCTCCAGTTGAATACTGTCCAAACCATTATTGACCATTTGGTATTCCTCTATGCGCGATATCTGACGGGCTATTTTCTGATATATTTCAGATTTGTCATTTCTAAAATCATGAACCAGGCTAACAAAATCGTGGAGGTTAACTTCTTTTAACCGCTCATAAACCACATCTAATGCCGCCCTCTTCTGGCAGACTACCAGCACTTTTTTTCCGAGAGCTACATTATCAGCAATAAGATTACAGATCAACTGCGATTTGCCTGTGCCGGGAGGGCCTTGTACCACTACGGAATTGCCTTGCTTTATGGCTTTGATAGCATTCTCCTGATGGGCATCCATCTTAAAAGGGGTAATCATTTTCTCCTCTTCAACGCTTTCGAGAAACGAGAATTTTCGTAAACCTTTCATTACAGCTTTATCCTTGATCACGCGCTCCGCAAAGAACGCTTCGAGGTCATTAAAGCTTGAGCTCTCCAGAAGAGTTGTATAATCAGGAACTAGCTGAGAGCCGGATTGAGGAAATATACCCAAAACAGCTTCAGGAAACATTTTTAACTCTCCAGTAGCGTGTTCTTTTTCAAAGTCCTCTTTTTTGTACGCTTTGAAAGCTTTAATGCTATCTTGGAAGTTTTCCTGATTAAAGTTGATCTCCACCGGGCTTTCTTTGAGTAATTGATATAAACTAGTGCGGAACACGGTCATATCGTCGTCAAAATCTTCGAAACCCCGATCTAAAAAATCATCGTGCAGAGATAGTTGATTGTAATGCGCATAAGCCAGAAAAAAGGCCTTGTTAAAGGTGATCCCTTCGTGTTTTCTGGGTGTCATAACCCATTTCTCTTTCCGTACCTCGATAGAAACCGGAAAAAAAAGCAGTGGGCAACGGATGGATGTACCGTCGCTAAATTTACCTTTTACAAAAGGCCATCCTACGTAAAGATCTTTTGAGCCTCGTTCCTCTCGGAGAAAATTATCCATTCGTTGCAAGCGCTTTAATCGCCTGCTCACCATGTTAGTTTCTTCGTGTCTGCTATCGAGAAAATCGCAAAGTACTGTCGATTTGACCGCAACCAGATCGGATATAATACCAAAAGTTCCTCCAGGGTGAATACTATTCAGATCATAGAGATCAAGAAATTGGTCAGTAGTCAGTCTGCGTAACAGAAGTGATCTATTGTTGCCGGACAGATTAGAAAGCCTTTTGAGATATGATTTAAGTATTTCGCGCATTAAAACGACAAATAACTCTGCAATATGAAGAATTAGAAACTAATGTAAGGTGTGATCTTTGCCAAAGTTAACGAGTCTAGGAGTTGAATATTACGAAGCTCTGCTGCTTCTGAAAATTTACCATGCTGATACCTATAATTCGAAATAGCACCGGCCACCGATTTTTTAAGGTAGGGATGCCGACTCAGTTCATCGGGGCTGCTGCTATTTACATTGATCATACTTGGGTTAAAATCAGCTGCGACATAAACCAAAGTATCCAGCTGCATCAGAACACTGTCATGCAACCCGTATACTTCTGACAATTGATCTAGAGTGACAAAACCACCTAAAAGTTCTCTGTACTTTATAATGCGCTTCGAGAATACAGATCCAATTCCTTTTAACCGTTTAAGCTGGTTCGTGTCTGCTTTGTTGATGTCAAACTTGACCATCGTCTTTGCAGAATACTTAGGACGATTGCCGCTTCTTTTTTTGACCTCTCTGTGAAGTACAGGTTTGTCACTTCGTGGTGGAAATGGTAATCTCTGCTTATGGGAGATGGTATCTATAAAAGCATTTTCTTCCATAGCCAAAAGCAAGCTATCCAGCTTTTCGTGATTAATTTTAAGCGGCTCTTTAGGCCCTGACTTGAACCAAAACATAGCTACGGGCATTAAGAACATGAGCAAGATGAGTAAAACATAACCATTTACCTCCGATTTCGAAACACCGTAGTATCTACTAATCCATTTAATCAGTTTTTTCATCTAAACTTAAGTAAAGCCACTCGCGTTTTAATGGTGTAATATCTAAAGATTCAGTATACGACAAAACATAGATCATCCGTATCCCGATGGTCTATATGGTCTATCGGGAGAGGGATCTTACTAAGTTTCATGCTCATTATTTTAAAATTTTTTCTTCTGTTAACTTAATAAGATGCTTCCTTCGATTTTCTGTATGAGCATGACGCTAAAAAAAGGATCCATTTCAACATATATCCGTCCGAAAATGTGATTTGAAACTTTTTGTCGTGTACCGTGATACAAAGATGAATAAATTTAATTTTAGTGTAGATTAATTACATAACATGATTAGACATAACGGTATAAATCCACACTAATCAATAAAGTGTATGACATTTATCAGTTTATACAAGAAAATCACATCCTAGTTTTGATATCAAATTTTATTTGTAACGTTTACAAATAAGTACAAGTCTTTTAAAGAAAGTGCTTAATAACTAGATTTGCATGGATAGGAAGTATGGAGAGTTCGTTTAAAGCCTTAGGAATAACATTTGATTCTACCCCTATAGAGATTAGGGAAAAATTAGCTTTAAATGAATCTGAGACAAAGCAACTTCTTAATTTCATTCGTGATTTTACTGGTGCCAGCGATGTGCTGGTGGTGAGTACATGCAATAGAACTGAAATTTACTACAATCACCATGATGATCTCTCCGAACAATTGATCAAGGGACTTTGTCTGGTAAAGCACGCCAACTACACTGATGTCATTGATTTCTTTTTTACGCTTCTGGAAAGCAAAGAATCGGTAAGAAGGTTATTTAACGTTGCGCTTGGTTTAGAGGCTCAAGTGGTAGGCGACTTACAAATAATCAACCAAGTTAAAAACGCCTATCAGTGGACAGCAGACGAGGATATGGCCGGTCCATTTCTTCATCGGCTGCTGCATACTATTTTCTTTACGAACAAAAGGGTGGTACAGGAGACTCCCTTTAGAGACGGGGCGGCTTCAGTTTCATATGCTACAAAAGAACTGGTCGAAGAATTAACGTTAGGTCTATCAAAGCCCAACGTCTTAGTGCTTGGCATGGGTGAAATAGGAAAAGACGTATGCAGGCATTTGACAGAGGGCAACTACGAGGTCTTTATATCAAATAGGACCCAAGAGAAAGCCGATGAGTTGGCTATTGAGTGTGGTTTTGAGGTTATCCCATTTGATCAAGTTTTAGATTCTATCTCGCAAGCTGATGTTATCATATCATCTATTTCCAAAAATGAACCTATTCTTACTAAAGACTTTATCACCTCCCTGAATATCCACTCCTACAAATACTTTATTGACTTGTCAGTGCCCAGAAGTATTGATCAGGCCATTGAAAATATACCGGGGGCGCTTGTTTATAATATAGATTCCATTAACAACAAGGCTACCGAAGCACTCGAAACAAGAAAAGGCGCTATACCCCAAGTAAAGCAAATCATTGACGAGGCGCTTTTTGATTTTGAGGATTGGTCTAAGGAAATGATTGTATCACCAACCATCAAAAAACTGAAGAACGCGTTAGAAACGATTCGTCAGGAAGAACTCGAGCGCTACCTCAAAGAAGCGGATAAAATGGAAGCGGAGTTAGCTGATAAAATCACCAAGAGCATGATGCAAAAGGTAATGAAACTACCGGTGCTCCAGCTCAAAGCGGCTTGCAAAAGGGGAGAGGCAGAAACGCTGATAGATATACTGAATGATCTCTTTGATCTAGAGAAACAATCAAATACCGCTTCTAAAACATCCTGAGTATTTCTATTTACTGTCCTACTTGCGACAGTAATGTGTTAATCCATTAACTAGACACGTTACAACTAACTGATTATCAGGTAATTAATCTGTTGTGACACTTCTGTGATATTTCCGTGATACTACTGCAATCTTTCTCTTACTGTTTTGAGGAAAATCAATAAATCAAACATCATGGAGAAATTATTTCACAAATCATTTTTAGTTGTTATGGCGTTGGCTGCCATCGGTCTAACCAGCTGCGGTGATGACGATGAGAGTCCTATCGTTCCTAATGCAGGTGAACTTTCTGGGGGTCCATTCACCTTTATCGTAGACGGTGTTGCAGACAATGTGAGTGGCATTACATTAAACGACGCTAATGTAGTCGGCACTAACAGTAGTTACATAGTTACCGATGACGCGGGTAATATTTTAGGTTTACCAGGTACGCTGGAAGCGCTGGAAGGTGTTAATTTCGATGATGCCGGAGTGGGTATCTGCCTCATTTGGTACATTCGATATGAAAACGATCTTACCGGATTAGATGTAGGTATGAACACCAGTGGATTATCCGGAACTTTTGATTTATCCAATTCGCTTACTGTGAACCGTGTGACGTTAAACGGAGCTACCTTAACTGGTGGACCTTTTAATTTTATTGTTGACGACAAGGTAGATAATGTAAGTGGTATAACCGTAGATGAGGCTGCTGTAAACGGCATGAATACAGGATTTATCATAACGGATCAGGACGGTTCAATACTAGGTTTACCTCCGACACTCACTGATCTAGAAGGTGTTGATTTTAATGGTGCAGGCCCGGGTGTATGTTTTATTTATCATATTACTTATCAGGACGATCTTCAGGGACTTGTAGCAGGTATGAATATCAATAATCTGGATATGAACGCTAGCAATATTTCTAATCCTATCACCGTAAATAGATTAGACGCTCCCACTTTAAGTGGAGGTCCTTTTACCTTTATCGTGGATGGAACGGCGGATAATCTTGCTGAAGGTGACATAACCGTTGAAGGTGGTTTCGCCATCAGCGATGAATTAAGTAGCTGGATAGTTACGGATGATGTTGGTAACATATTAGCGCTCCCTCCTTCTTTTACTGCTCCTGATTTTGATGATGCTGGCGAAGGGGTATGTCTCATCTGGTACATTACCTATGCTGAGGGTCTAACCGGTCTTGCCGCAAACAATAATGTTAATGACCTTGATGGCATATTCGAAATATCTAATTCCGTAACGATCAATCGAGTTATTGCTCCTGAGATATCAGGTGGCCCCTTTAATTTTATCGTAGATGG
>JBCCIX010000280.1:0-5879 GCA_039028075.1 Bacteroidota bacterium
AAGCCATTTACCTTTTCAAGTGCTTCTGGGCCATGCGTTATGAGCAACTGAAGTAGTACTTCCGTGTCACTTTTCGACCGAAAAGTAACCCCTTTAGCTACTAGCTGTGACTTTAATTCTTTGTAATTGTATATCTCTCCATTGAAGATCAGACAATACCTCCCCGAAACGTCCCACATGGGTTGGTTAGCATCGGAGGAAGTATCAATTATGGACAATCTCCGGTGACCCAGTGCCACAACTCGATCGTTATAAATATGCTGAAAATCGGGGCCACGTCTTTCCAGTGCGGCGGTAGCTTTGGAAACGTTGATCATGCTGACCCGACCTACCATATTGAACGCATAAACACCGGTTATTCCACACATGACTATTTTTATCGTAAATGCATAAGCCTGCAAATTAGTCATTTTGGTGGTCTAGAAAAGGGCCAATTATTTAATTCCTTTCCAACCGTAATGGAATTTCCAGTGTCAGATGAGTAAATATTATTTGTGATGAAAACTATATTTCCTTTTGCTTTTCTGCTGCTGACTCTATTAGGCTGCAACGACTCAGAAAACATCAATCCAAAGCCGTTACCGCCCACAACGGGTATTGACTTATCAGATCCGGAAGTTGGGCAAACCATGCGCTATCTCAGGTACGAATCCCACTGTAACCAGAATGATTTTGAATTTTCAGGTGATACGCTTAACGTCGAAATCGTTGAAGATAAAGGTCTACTTTATCTGAAAGAATATTTTACACCTGGCTCCGTCCTTGAGGCTGATACATCTCTTACCCGATTGGAAAAGCGCGATGGTTACATTTTAGTTAAAGAGCGTTTTCAGTCACCCCTGCTGTACTTCTATGGCAACGATAGCCTCTTTTTCAATAAACCGATCACTGCCAACCTTCAACAGTGGCAATGCAGGCTAGAAATTGATGCTGAACCCTTTGTTGGCGATGAAATAGGCCAACTCGATCGTTTTGAGTTTGGTGATATTCTGATTGAAAATAAGCTAGGCGTAAGTTGTATTCCTCTCATTTTTGAATTAGATGGATTTTTAGTTTACGATAGTGAATTTCTCTATTTGAGTCATACAATCAGTGAAGATACGGTACAAGGATTTGTGGCGGCTGATTGGTAGGCAGCTACCCCGAATACGTATTCAAGCCTTACCAATTGTATCAAAATTACGTCAAAGGTTTGTAGGCTGGAGAAGTAGCTGATTTTCTACTCGTCATATACACTAAATTCAGTCAAGGGTCACAAGTAGTAACAGATGAAAGAGCAAATTTTATTGGTAAACTCGCCATCGCTCTATATAGTCAGGGAATAACTATTACTTTGGATTCTCTAAAGCAGATTCTTAATGATGAAGGAAGTTCATATAGTGAAGCCAGCAATCAAGGTCTTGGGCAAACTGTAGCTTCAGCATACCGACAATGGGAAAGTGTTGACCCGGTTGTACATCATGCAATCTCCTACACCTTCAGGGGACGTAGTGGAAAGTTCCCTTGGGAAAAGTATCACTAATCGAATCATTTTTACTTATTCTAATTGTATAGCGTAACTTTACATTATACATTGACGTAAAATGAGCTATGATTGTAAGTTTTCGAAGCAAGCCTCTAAGGTTATTCTTTGAAAAAGACGATTCTTCCAAGATAAAATCTGATCATGTTGAAAAGGTGAGGCGAATTTTATCAAGATTACAACGAGCGGTTGAGATGAAAGATATGAATGCTCCTGGTCTCAATTTACACCCATTAAAAGGTGACTTAAAAGGTCACTGGGGAGTAACGGTGAAAAAGAATTGGAGGGTAACTTTTAGACTAGACGATGGAAAAGCATATGATGTTAACTATTTAGATTATCACTGAGATGGAAATGAATATGAGACCGGTACATCCGGGTGAAATTATAAGACATGATTATTTAGAGCCCCTTGGTCTCACAATAGGAGATTTGGCTAATTCATTAGGAATAACAAGGCCGATGCTGTCTGCAATAATTAATGGTCGCTCCTCAGTTAGTCCTGAAATGGCGATTAGGCTTTCTAAAGCATTCGACACAACCTCTGATCTTTGGTTAGGAATGCAACGTAGTTTTGACTTACACCTTGCTAAGGAAAAGTTCAATCCAGAAGGTGTGGTTAAGCAAGTATATTCAGGCCAATTAATACCATAAAACGAATAGATAATGTCTTTACGTAAAATCCTCAAGGGATGGAAAATTGCCATCAAAGCTGAATTACAAGCCTGTATCATCTTAGGAATCGTAACCTTGGTGATTTATACTATTGGTCTATTGTTCTAAACATAGGTAGTCTCATAAAACGAAGTGATGACATTAAAACCATAACATGCGAATATTATGATTGATGCAATCTTAAAATACAAGAATAGACCAATACAACGTGCCGGAGAAATTGCTGCAGGACACGTAGGGTTATACGGAAAAGAATTGCTTCCAATTGAAAGTCAGAAATTACACAATCATTCTCCTGATGGTTTTGTCTGGGCTATCAGGGTTCAGGGCCTGTACAACTCGTATTGGCTATTTACTTAGAGCTATTTGGAAAAGATGTTGCACTAAATATATATCAAGAATTCAAACGAAGGTATATAGCTGTAATACATCATTCAAATTTTCAGCGAGCGGTAAAAAATGATCTTGAACCTCGTTGATGCCCAGGAATTAAGAAAGATTTTAGATCGAGAAGAAACCATCGATATTGATATGAAGACTTCAATGAAGAGAATATTTAAAAAGCCCGGCAAGCATTAAGGTACTTCGATGTATTACTAAACGAATGGATAAAAAATGTTTGCCAAAAGGGTAAAAATCGATTCACTAATCTTGAAAAGTAAGCTGGTATTAATAGTGGTTTTGTTCCCATGCCTAAGTTTCTGTCAAGAAGGAAATACTGCTGCAGGAGCAACAGTGGAAACAGATGAGATATTTCAAATTGTTGAAATACCTCCAGAATTCAAGGGAGGAGAGAAAAAATTCATAAAATTTCTGAAAAAGAATTCTAAATTCCACGTCACCACACAGCGAAGTAAGGGCCTAACCGTATATTTTGAATTTATTATTAATAAGCAAGGTGAGGCCGAGCAAATCAAATTTCTAAAAAAGACACCGTCTAATGTTCAAGATGAAATAACCAGATTATTGGATCTAATGCCGCCTTGGACACCGGGAATGCAGAAAGGTTCACCCGTTAAGGTTAGATTAGTCAAAACACTGACATTCATTTTTAATTGATAACACTTACAGAGGATATTTTAAAATAGCATGGTTTCACAAAACGAAAATTTCAAGTCATCTGACCCGGGAAGGATTACCTTCCTTTTTGAGATAGCTTCAGAGTATCTCACCGCTTCACTGACAACTGCCGAGAGATGCTTTGGCCTGATCTTCTCCCCAGGCGGGAGCTAACGGATTGTCATTTTGGTACGTTTCAAAGGCGTTTATGGCTTTTTTAAGTAATGCACAGGCCTCATTGGTATCCGATCCAAAAAATTGAGCGGTACCGTATTGCATCTGCGCCATCAACAACATAGCTCGGGGATTTTTTGGGTTCATGGCCAGCGCTTTACCGTAGGTTTGAAGTGCCAGGCCACTGTATTGGGCACCACGACTGGCCGGATCAATGGTAACTCTGGTCATATGGGCAAAACCTTCCAGCGCCACGATTTCGGATTCCTGTGGTGCTATCTCTGCTGCCCTATTTATCTTTTCCAGTGCCTGGTCAATGAGCTTATCCTTTTCAGGTACTTCTAAGATACGATAGGACCACAGGAGCGTACTGTAAGCTCCGTAATAAAGGGGTTCCCATTTATCTTTTTCTACATTTGCTATACGATCAAAAGCATTGGTTAGCGCCTGAAAATCTTCAGGAGATTTTGTTTTGTACAGGGCTTCTATATGCTTCAACATCTGCTGCTCGTACTTTGAAGATAATTCTAAACTGGTGGTTCCTAGGGTAATGATGATTAAAAGAAACGTTTTCATACTCTATTATTTTTGATTTTTACTTTTTGAATAGTTAGTTAAAGTTCTGGGAGCCTGTTTACCGTTTTGTCCTTAGATAAAGTGATAAATATTCCCACAAAAAAGAATCTCGGTGCCGGTTGCCGAATCGCTCTGCGCTGGTAAACCCCTTCGTTATTGACCTGGCCAGCGTACTCGTATCCGAAAACATTATCAAATCCAAGTACATTGGTTACGGAACCGTGGATAATAACCTGCGGATTTAGCAAATGGCTGATATTTAAACTCAGATCGTTAAATGAGCGTGTGCGCCCCGAATTAAAGTGAGCAGTGTTGGGATCGTTGTAGGGGCGAGGGCTGCCGTAGGAATACGTTAGGCCCAGTTGGCTTTGAATGTCCTGCATAAAGTATTTGGCTACCAAAGAAAAGTTGTGTGCCGAAGCAAAAACAGGTACCGCACTAGTAGGATAGTTAAGATAGTCCCTTTCCGAGTCAAGAAAAGAATACGAAACCCAGTAGTCCAAGCCCTTAATACTTTGGTTATCGCGAAAGAAAAGGTCTATTCCCCTGGCGTAACCTTCACCTTCGTTCGTGTAGGTACTTGGCTCATTTAGATTTTCAGTACCGAATTTTATAAGGTTCGTATATCTCTTATCATACGATTCCAACCGGAAAGTCCTGCCGTTTTTAATCCATTGATAGCTGGCAATGTGATGACGTACGTTCTCGTGATCCAGGGTTTGATTTATGCGTAAGTATTCGGGGCGCACCGCTTGGTTGAACTCGCCATAAGCCAGCGAAAATTGACCATTTTTACCAACTTGCTGTGCCAGGGAAAACCTGGGGACGATATAGTTCAGGTTGGATAAGCGGTCTGTAGTGTATCTAAGCCCCGCACGGAGTACGGTTTTGTTGGAAAAGTAAACATCCAATTCGCTAAAACCGGCGGCAATGGATTGACCGTAGTTCAGGTGACCCCTTTCCGAGGTTTGATAATTGTACCGGTGGTTAGTATAAATAATCTCTGCACCGCTCTTTAGATTTAAGTTCTCATTGATGTAATGATCCAGTACTACCTTTCCGTGGCTGGTCTCGTGGTGTTCGTTAAGTACGTCTTCGTTGAAGCCTAGTGCTTCGTTTTGCCTGGTATGGGACAGGCCGGAGGTTATTTTTAGCTTATCGTTCACCTGAAGTTCGTTCGAACCTTGCAAATGTAGGTACTGATTATTTAGATCGATCTGATCCTGAACATCCGCTTGCATAATGTGAGGACGGAAAATGTTGAATACTTCTTTGTTGAAATTGGTGTAGAATTTAAAGAGGCCTTTATCGTACTTTTTTCGAAAGATTACGTTCGTTTCAAAGGTTTCAGGAGCTTTATTCCATTGGATACGCTGCCGCGCTAGCTGAAAGTAAGGCTTTAGATTAGTGTAGCCCAGTTTACCGGCTACCGACCAGTCTTCACCTTTATGAACGTGGGATATTGTGCCTCCAACGCTCATTATAGAAACGTCTGTTCGGTTGAGGAGCGCTTCATTTTTACTTTTTAGCACGAGTACGGAGGACAAAGCCTGACCGTATTCTGCGGAATAGCCCCCGGTACTAAAACTTGTACCGCTAAACATAAACGGGGAAAACCGGTTGCGTCCCGGGGTATTCGGGGCGGCTGGTGAATAAGCGTTTGATACTAGCATGCCATCAATAAAAGTTCTGGTTTCAACGCCCTCACCTCCACGCACGAACAAGCGTCCGGTTTCACCCACTCTTTGCGTTCCGGGTAGCGTGTTAAGCGCCCCTGCGATGTCGGCCGTTGCCCCGGCAGTCGTGGCTATATCAAGAGGCTTCAGTACCTCTCGGGTTGTCTCTTCACCGGCAGTAAAGGAACCCGCAGAAA
>JBCCIX010000281.1:0-5857 GCA_039028075.1 Bacteroidota bacterium
ATCTAATGTGGCAGGTGGTATTCTCTGGAAAGGGATTTTCATCAATAGTTCCAGTAATCTTAATGAAATTGATTTTGCTGATATCTCCTACGCAGGAAACTCCAATTGGAATTTTACGGGTGCGGATTTTGCGGCTATCGTAGGTGTAGATACGAACAGGAAGCTGACGATAACCAATTCTTCTATCTCCAATAGCGGTTCTTTTGGTATTCACAATAAGGGCGAGATTAACGCTGATGCCGGCACATCTAATTCCTTTTCGAACTTGCCTGACAATAATCAATTTTAAAACCGCTACGATGTAACATTTCTCAGTAACCCAGTGTCGTGTCACAGATCAAATGACGATATGCTTTTTCGACTGTACTCACGATCAAACAACCTTACTAAGCCTCGAAGGCTTAGTAAGGTTGCCATGAATCACTGAATTGTGTAGATATAACCATCAAATGAAGTGTGACATGACACTTTAGTTAAACGAACTAAAAGTTTTGATCATATTGACTCTTAGGAACAGATTTGATCTGTACGTAGTGGCTCTTTTTTACGTAAGATTGAATTAGGCAAACAGGGTTTTTGCAACCCATACTGTTCTTTTTTACGTGATCAAAAATATTAGTACTTCCCAGTCTTTAGAGAAAAGGTTAGTGTTCAGCATTTCTTAACCATAACGTTTCACACTTTTGCCATTGCTTTCCGTCATGCTTAAGCAATGCAAAGGATACTACCTTAAATTGGGCGTAGTAGTCTTTGGATTCATATTCCCGCCAAGCTTCATAAAAAGTGGTTTTTTTCAAATCCCGGAAGGCGACAGTTAAATGAGGGTGAAAGAACTGATCTTTATAATTTGCATTGAATATATTCATCGTTTTCCGCATTAGTTTTTCCAACTCCTTTTGAAGGGATGTCAGCATTTCTGGTTTGCTGATGGTAAGATAAATTACCCTGGGCTCAAAAGCTCCATAACCCTGCACTTCAAGCTCAAAGATTTTATGTCTTTTTGCCAATTGCCGAAGTTGCTGGATCAAAGACTCCTCTCTTTTCACTTTTAGTCTGAAGGGCATGTGTAGTGTGATATGTGGAGGTGATTTCAGTGCCGCCTCAGAATTGTACTTCTCTCGAAAATATTCTTTTTGCGCTAAGGCAAAAGTGTAGATAGGGTCGGGAGGGATAATGGCTATGAAATAGAGTTGTTGCGCCATAAGATGCAATATAACCCATTTGTCAAAACCAGTACATTTGGGAATTTAGTACCAACTAGGTGCAGACGAGCCCGTAATTTTCGTATCTTATTGACTATAAACTACATTACCTACGTGTCCAAACCTGAAAAGGCAACCTGTCGCAGATTAACAGTTCCTAAAAGTGAGGGCCCAAATGGTTACGCCGCCACCGCAGCAACCAAACCAGGTCGCATATCTTTAATTCAGGCCATTGACGGCTTGAATATTCTAGATAAATACCACTTGCAAAGGGGAATTTTTATAAAGAAGCCTCAATTCAAAACAGCTTATTGCTAAACTATTTGCATGAACCGGATTTCGATGTTCATACCCAAACTCGTTTCGCGTAATGATCACGCTACCTTGGAAATACGAGTGAGTATAGATTGACCTTATGTTCCAGTCGTTTACAGTTTTACTCTCCCTTTCTGCTTTTTTTAGCTATTTGAATCATAAATGGCTAAAGCTTCCGACCACAATTGGATTAATGATATTAGCGCTAATACTATCGGTGCCTATGGCGCTGCTGGAGGTATATAATCCCGACGTGTCTCATCAGGTTTGTACAATAGTGGTAGAGATCAATTTTAGAACCTTTTTACTGGATGTAATTTTAAGTATTCTACTCTTCGCCGGAGCCTTGCATATTAAGATTAAAGATCTGAACAAAGAGAGGAGCTCAGTTTTGATGTTTGCTACCGTGGGTGTTCTCATGTCTACTATTCTAATAGGGGGTTTCCTATTTTTCGCGCTCTTGGCCATTGGTCATTCCATCCCGCTGGTCTACTGCTTTCTTTTCGGGGCTCTTATTTCTCCTACTGATCCCATTGCCGTTTTGGCTATTTTAAAAGAGGCTAATGTCGCAAAATCTTTAGAAACAAAAATCGCAGGTGAATCACTCTTTAATGATGGTGTCGGCGTAGTGGTTTTTATAACGGTCATGGGATTTACCGGAATGGGCACTTTTGGAGTAGGTGAAGTCGCAACGCTATTTGCCGAAGAGGCTTTCGGTGGGATAGTCTTTGGGCTTGTACTGGGTTTCATTGGGTACAAGCTCTTAAGGTCAATAAACGACGACCCTAAAATAGAAGTTCTTATCAGCCTGGCGCTTGTATTAGGAGGGTATTCTTTGGCTTCTATGATCCACGTCTCCGGGCCATTGGCCATGGTGGTGGCCGGCTTATTTATCGGGAATAAGCTGCATAGTGAAGCTTTCAATACCAGTTCTCAAGAACACCTAAGGCTATTCTGGGGTACATTAGATGAAGTACTCAATGCCTTACTTTTTGTTCTACTAGGTCTTGAAATACTCACGATTGGCTTTGAATGGTATTACCTGCTGGCTGGATTCTTAGCGATAGGTATCACGCTAATCACCCGATATATCAGCGTTTTTAGCACGTACAGAATGATCAAACGCAAAGATGACCAACAACCAAAAAAGACAGTACTGGTTCTTACTTGGGGAGGTCTGCGCGGAGCTATATCCATTGCTTTAGCGCTTTCTATAGCCAACCAAGACTACCGCGAATTTCTCGTTTTTATCACTTATATGGTCGTTGTATTTTCGATAATTTTCCAGGGGTTAACCGTCAAAAAACTTGTACAGAAACTTAAACTATCTAAATCTCAAATTCGATGAAATACCTATGTATAATATTTGTAATTATAATAAGCTCAACCCTAGGATTAGCCCAAGTTACCCATTCAGGGTCGTGGATAGAAAAGTCGTATGAAGTGGAAGGTAAATGGGAGATCATAAAAAAGGGAGAGCAGTATATCCTTACGTTCGATGAAGACTTCGACACTAAAAAAGCGCCGGATTTGAAGATTTTTCTTTCAAAGTTGCCTTCGAATACGATTACATCAAAAAATGCCGCTACAGGGACGACCCTGATTAGTGAATTGAAAATATATGAGGGAAAACAAGAGTTCCTTATCCCTAAATCCGTTTTGATTTCAGAATATAAAACACTTTTAATTCATTGCGAAGAATACGGCGTGCTTTGGAGCGTAGCTGATTTAAAGTAGCTAGGATGGCTGTAGAATGTGCCTGGACAGATCAGACAATAAGCAAAAATAAACCGTTCAATTCATCTTTTTTTTAGAGCTTGCCATAAAATAATCATTCATACGATTATGCCGATCTTATTTGGAGCCCTGGAGGAACAGGGTTGAAATCGCAACAGATCAATGCGATAAAAGTAGATTTCGTACTAACTGTTAGTGTTAACGCATGGGAATTTGAGTATGGTTCCTAGCTGAAATGCTAAATTTATTAATCAGCATTACACCGATATATGGTCCACAAACTAGTGTCAGTGAGTTCATAGATTGAATTACCTTTTTGAAAAAAGAAATCATTACATAAAGCCGCTTTTCAGTTTTTTCCACCCCTTATTGAGCAACCTAGACATGACCCCAACGAAAAAAATGATGGTCAACATTGTGCCGAAATCAAAAAATCTGGTCTTGGAGCCCAGTCATGCCGAAATGTAAACATTGAAGCATAAAAAAGGCCAGCGATGTAGGTAAAACGGTCGCTGGCCATGCACAACTATAAACATATTTCCTTTGATCACGAATAAGAACCAATGCAAAAAACTCAAACTGTAACTATAGCTGGTAATGAACGGCTGGTTCCTACTAGTTATTTAATAGTGATTTTCTTTGGAGGAGTGAAGCTGTAGAAATAGTATTGCTTTCAACCTAACCCTATGGGTTAGTTTTTGTAAAATAATTTACAAGGCTTCGATAATCAGCTGGTTTTCAGCATCAGTTGAAATGCTTCTTTCCGATTACCAACACCCATTTTAGCATAGGTATTTCTCAGATGAAACTTCACTGTACTTACAGATATGTAAAGTTTTTCAGCAATCTCTGGGTTGGTCTTACCTTCCAGGCTCAATTTAAGCGCATCAAATTCACGCTCGGTCAGTTGGGTATTAAGTTTGTTGTTAAGCTCATTAAATTTAAGTTGAACTGCTAAATCACTTGGACTAGCATGCAATTCCATGAATCTCTTTTTCAGCGCATCGATTTGCAATTCTTGGGCCTCTTTTTCCGCACTTAGCTTTTTATTCCGTTGAATAAATAAGATAATCAATACAAGAATCGTCATTCCCGCAGCAATTCCGATCGTCAACAGCGCGTAACGGGATCTAGCCAGGTTAGCATTCTGTAATTCGTTTTCAAGAGAAAGGCGTTCAATTTCGGCTTCTTTTTGGGCATTTTCGTAGTTAGCTTCCAGTTCCATAACCTTTTCTTTTACTTCAATTCCACTGATAGAGTCGGCTAAAAGAATCTCCTTATTTCTAAATTGCAATGCCTCTTGATATGATCCATTTCTCTTTGCACCTAGGTAAAGAAGGTGGTACGCACGTTTAGCACTATTTGGAAAATTATTCACTAATGAAAACTGAAGTGCCTCATTGGCCGCTTGCATTGATATAGAGACGTTGCCCAATTTTAGATGAATAGCTGCCAGAGATAATTGGGTGAAGGCCGTCTCTTGTAAGTTGCCAATACTTTTCGCCAATGAACTGGCATTTTCGTAGTGCTTTAGAGCACTTAAGTACTCCGATTTTTTTTCAAAAACCCGGCCCAGCGTATTTTCAGCATACAGTAATGTGACCGTGTCGCCGAGATTCGCCAGCCGATTGCTTGCTTCGGTCAAGTGAAAGACTCCCTGATTTAAGCTGTCAAGATCACTGTAGGTGATGGCCAGTCGTAAATGATTGTAAGCGAGCCCTGAAGAATCATCCAAGTGCTCAGAGATGACTAATGCTTTTTTTGAAACATCTAGCGCCTTGTCAAGCTGGCCTAGTTGATAAAAAACACCTCCTGAATTCCCGTAATTGTCTGATAACGCCGACAAGTACCTTTTAGAGTTATTCCCTTCTGCCAAACTCCTCGCTTTTTGAAAAGCCTTAAGTGCTTTTTCGTAGGCACCTGAGCCCATAAAAACCAGTCCCCTTGAGTTGTAGACCTTGAGAATTATAAATTCAATTTGTTGCGCTAAAGCAATCTCTTCTGCCTGATCTAGGTAATGAAAAGATGAGTCTACGTTACCCATTTGACCGAACGCTATTCCAATACTTAGGTAATAATCAGCTCTTACAGAGTCAGGAATATCTTTAACATAGGTGCCTACATTTTTCAGAAAAGATAAGGCATCTTGCGGATCATCTGCTGACCTAAAATCTTGAATGGCAGCATTGACCCGTTCAGTGGATGATTGACTGATCAACGGAGTAAAGGCAAATAAAAAAGCCATTAGAAGTAAAATACCTTTCATCATCCCAAGATACTGAACTTGATGAAGAACGGAAATTTTGAGCTTAAAGGCAACGTATAAAAAGTGCATCGTCTTGTCTAACGCTTCCTTCAGAATAATTAAATAGATTTCACTGCCATCACCAATATTTTTCAGGATCTATACTTCAAAATACCTGTTGCGGCTACTTGATAGGGGTTATTTAAAAATGTATGATAAAAATAAGAGTAGCAACGCGTAAGTTTTCATTTGAGTAATGCACTAATATTGCCTGGAAATCATAAAGGGCAGCATGTCAAAGCAAATATTTGAAAAAAGGGCCGTTCAGTTTAAAGACGAGCACAGTATAAAAAGTAAA
>JBCCIX010000282.1:0-5849 GCA_039028075.1 Bacteroidota bacterium
AGGGCAGCTGTTGGTAGAACTGAATGACGATGAATTCAGGGCTGAACTCGAAAAACTGGAATACGCAAAAAAACTTAATTCAGATATCGAGTACCGGCAAAAACAGCTTCTGGCGAAAGAGGCCATTAGCAAGGAAGAGTATGAAACGGCTTTAACTATTTTACAGACATCAATTGCCGAAATCAAAGTCTTACAGGTGCAAATAAATAAGCATAAAATTAAAGCGCCGTTCGGTGGTAAGATTGGTCTCCGAGAAATTAGTGAAGGTAGTTATATCAGTCCTTCTGATCTGATCGCAACCCTGTATAACCTCAATCCGATTAAGCTTGATTTTAGCATACCAGGCAGGTACGTCTCAGAACTCAACGCCGGGGATAGAATCACCTTTTCAGTTGACGCTTATGACGAAACGTTTGAAGGGAAAATATATGCTATAGAACCACAGGTGGATCCTGAAACACGATCCATCAAAGTGCGCGCTATTAGTGATAATAAAGAAAATAAACTTCTTCCAGGTCAGTTTGCTCGCGTTACGTTAACTATTTCTACTGTGGATGAAGCTATAATGGTACCGACCGAAGCCGTTATTCCCGAGCTAGACGGGAAAAAAGTGTACACCTTGAAAGATGGAAAAGTAGCCAGCAAACAGATCACCACCGGCATCCGCACCGCGGATAAAATACAGATTACTTCCGGTTTGCTGGAAAGCGATACGGTCTTGACCACTGGCATTTTGCAATTGCGTCCCGGTATGGAAGTGAACGTTAATGTAGAATCGAAATGAGTAGCCTGTCGAGTATTAGCATTGACAGGCCCGTTCTAGCCATCGTCATGAGCCTGCTGATCACGATTATGGGTGTCGTTGGGTTCAATTTTCTCGGGGTTCGAGAATATCCGAGTGTAGACCCTCCGGTCATAACGGTTTCCACGAGTTATGCCGGTGCGAACGCCGAGATTATTGAAACCCAGATTACTGAACCCTTAGAGGAGTCCATAAATGGTATTGCAGGGATCAAATCGTTAATTTCCACTTCCCGAGACGGCCGAAGTACGATACGCGTAGAGTTTAATCTGGATAGTGATCTGGAAGCAGCCGCCAATGATGTCCGCGATAAAACCTCACGCGCCATACGCAACCTACCCCCCGATGCTGAGCCGCCGGTGGTCAGTAAATCTGATGCAGATGCCTCACCAATTTTGGGAGTAAGAGTGTTCAGCAAGCAGCGAAATCTTCTGGAAATATCAGAATTGGCGAGCAACATTTTTAAAGAGAACTTTCAAACGATAGCCGGTGTAAGCGAAGTCAGGATATGGGGCGATAAACGTTACTCTATACGCCTATGGATGGACCCGGATAAGCTTGCTGCCTATCGCATAACGCCATTAGATGTTTTTAATGCAGTGGGTGCGCAAAACCTTGAGTTGCCCTCGGGTAGAATTGAGGGCAGTAATACGGAGCTTTCCGTACGCACGTTGGGTCGGTTAAATACGCCGGAGGAGTATAACGACTTGATCGTAAAAGAGGATGAGAACGGTATTACCCGGTTTCGGGATATTGGCCGGGCAGAATTTTTTCCTGAAAATGAACGTACAATTCTTAAAAATGATGGGGTACCCATGGTAATTGTGGTATTGTCCCCTCAACCCGGAACTAACAATTTGGATATCTCAGAAGAATTTTACAAACGGCTTGATAACATTCGAAAAAACCTGCCTTCGGATATTGAAACGCAAATATCATTTGATAATACGGAATATATCATCGAATCAATAGCAGAGGTAGAACAAACGATCTATATCGCCTTCGGGCTAGTGGCGCTGATCATCTTTGCTTTCCTTCGAGATTGGCGGACTACTTTTATACCGATCATCACGGTACCGATCAGTTTGATTGGCGCTTTCTTTTTGATGTATGCCTTTGGTTTTTCTATCAATGTATTGACCTTGTTAGGAATAGTACTGGCCATCGGTCTAGTGGTAGATGATGCAATTGTAGTACTGGAAAACATCTACACCAAAATAGAAAATGGACAAGAACCTCGCGAAGCCGGAAAGAGAGGTGCCAAAGAAATATTTTTTGCGGTAATAAGCACAACAATAGCGCTGACTTCGGTGTTTTTCCCGATTGTTTTTCTTGAAGGACTTACAGGTCGATTATTTAGAGAGTTTGGAGTTACCGTAGCCGGAGCAGTTATAATTTCAAGCTTTGTGGCCTTGACGCTCACCCCCATGTTGAGTTCGGGCATGCTTAAGAAAAGAGAGAAGCAGCAGTGGATTTACGAAAAAACAGAGCCTTTCTTCATTTGGTTAAATGAAACCTACGCCGCTCTGCTCGCCAGCTTTATGAAGGTCAGGTGGATTGCCTTTCTTATCATAATTCTATCTGCCGTAGCTATTTATTTACTTAATCTTACTATTCCACAAGAGCTTGCCCCCGTAGAAGACCGGGGTAATTTCAGAATCTATGCCACCGGTCCTGAAGGTGCCACTTTTGAGTACATGGATTTTTACATGGACCAGATTAATGAGTTGGTAGGCCAAGAAGTGCCTGAAAATGAATCTATTCTAACCATAACGTCACCTGGATTTGGTGCGTCTTCTAGCGTCAACTCTGGTTTTGCCATTGTAAATTTAGTAGATGCTAGTGAACGTAAGAGAAGCCAGAAAAGCATCGTCGAGGCAATAAAGCCAGAGGTAAGCAAAAATACAAGGGCAAGGGCTTTTGTTTCGGAACCACAAACCATAGGAAACCGACGGGGAGGGCTTCCGGTGCAATATGTATTACAGGCACCAAATTTAGATAAGCTTCAATCTGTTATCCCTGATTTCATCAAAGCGGCGAATCAAAAAAATACCTTTGACTTCGTTAATGTGGATCTAAAGTTTAACAAACCAGAAATAAGCATTGAAATCGATCGCGACAAAGCACGAGATCTCGGGGTTTCGGTCCGAAATGTTGCGCAAACCTTGCAATTGTCTTTAAGTGGACAGCGTTTCGGATACTTCATCAAAGACGGCAAACAGTATCAAATTATAGGCCAGGTGGAGCGAGAGGACCGAGACGACCCTTTAGATCTTAGGAGTATCTACGTACAAAACGATAACGGCCAACTCATACAAATGGACAATTTGGTAACCTTGAGTGAGCGTACTACGCCACCCCAGCTTTATCGATATAATCGTTTTGCTTCAGCTACAATTTCTGCCAGTCTCAAACCCGGATATAGTCTAGGTGACGGCATTGATACAATGGATGAGGTCGCGAAAGAAGTACTTGACGGTTCGTTCAGTACAGCATTGGCAGGCACCTCGTTAGAGTTTGACCAAAGTTCCGGAAATTTATATTTTGCCTTCGCTTTTGCCCTGGTCTTAATTTATCTGGTTCTCGCCGCTCAATTTGAGAGTTTTAGAGACCCTCTAATTATCATGTTTACTGTACCGCTAGCTTTAGCTGGCACCTTACTTTCGCTGTACGTGTTTGGTGAGACCTTAAATATTTTCAGTCAAATAGGCATTATCATGCTGATCGGTTTGGTGACCAAGAATGGCATTCTTATCGTGGAGTTTGCAAACCAACGCAAAGCCCAAGGCTTGCCTATTCATGAAGCCATAATTGACGCGGCCAAATCGCGATTCAGACCTATATTGATGACTTCACTTTCTACCATACTCGGCATATTGCCTATCGCGCTGGCATTAGGTGCGGGTGCTGAAAGCCGGGTAAGCATGGGTATTGCAGTAATTGGAGGCATGCTATTCGCAACGGTATTAACCTTATTTGTGATACCCGCGGTTTACACCTTTATAACGAGTACGCAGAAGCGATTGGCGCGAATATGAAAGCCACGCTGTGCCTTATGTTAGTTGCCTTGACCTTGTCTACTTTCGGTCAGCAGGTCATAACCCTCGAAAGCGCTATTGATCTGGCCTTGGAAAGTAATTACGGCATAAAAATAGCTCGGGGTAACCAAGAGATTGCCATTAATAACAACACCCTGGGTAACGCCGGATTTCTACCTTTAGTAACGCTAGATGCCAATCAAAATAATTCCCAGGTCAATGGGGAGCAAATTGTAGGAGGAGACGTGAGAGACATAGATAATCAGGAAAATAGTTCAACTAGTATTGGCGCAAACTTGAACTGGACACTGTTCGACGGTACAAGAATGTTTGTTAATCGTGATATCCTAGAAACTCAGAGTTTTCAATCTCAGGCCGCTTTAGAGTTTTCCATTGAAACGGTGATTTACAATGTTTCTTCAAATTTCTTCCTAGCCTCACTGGAAAATGAGCGGTTAAGATTACTCAATAGCAATCTCGAATTATCGGAAGAACGCTTGAAAATTGCTAAAGATAAGTACGAATTAGGCCGAGGATCAAAGCTGGAATATCTTCAGGCACAAGTCGATTATAATACCGATCAATCTAACATTTTGAATCAGAAACAGTTACTGAATACACAAAAATTAGAACTTTTGCGCCAAATAGGCGTTCGTGAAAGTACCTCATTTGAAATACAATACAGCTTAGAGATCGATGAGGCCATAACACTTGATGATCTGTTAAATAACATTGTAATCGGCAATAAGGAAATAGATGTTTTCAGACGTGCTACGGAGATTGCGGTCCTTCAGGAGAAAGCTTCGAGGTCCGATCGTCTGCCCAATGTATCTGTATTCGCGGGTTACAATTATTCAGAAACCGAACGTGCCGTTGGCTTCTCTTTCGAAAGTAACACCACAGATCTTTCTTACGGCTTTAACGCCAGCTTTACCTTATTCAATGGATTGAATATCAAGAGGATCATTCAGAATAACAGGATCAACAAAGAAATCGCGGATTATTCTTATGAACAGCGCTTATTGGATGTGGAAACTGATTTAAAGCAGCAGTTTCTCGGTTATCTCAATAGCCTGGAGCTGATCAAACTGGAGCAGCAAAATGTTTTGGTAGCTAAGGAAAATAACGATATCGCCAAAGAGCGTTACGAGATAGGGCTGTCCAACGCTGTTGAATATCGGGAATCACAAACCAATTTAGTTGCCGCTGAACTGCGGGAGCAAAATGCGCAATTTGCCGCGAAATTAGCTGAGATTGAGTTGAAATACCTGGCTGGGCTAAGCCTCAAATAGCCTTATTTTATTCGACAATGAAGCGTCCTCGTTTTTAACGAGGATGTCCGAAAAGTGCGTTCGTAATGCATGAAGCAACAATTGCTTATTTCATCTCTACTGTTACCCTTTGACGAACTAAAGGCATAACTCTGACCTAATGGAGTGCACCGGATTCACCAGAGATGCTTTCAACGTATGAAAGGCAATTCTAAAAAAAGCAATGATTACAGAAATTCCCAACTCATGCGGCTAACGGGCACATTTCAGACATTTAAAGAAAATCCAGGAGAAGCTGGAAGCCTTACGACAGCAGCGGTCCAAAGTCTACGAGCGTATGCAGCACAGGCCAGTGATCCGGAGGTGATAGCCTACTACCAAAGTGAAGAAGCATTGGAGGATGTGGATGTAGATATCGTTGACCCATGAAGCTGGGTGAGGTATGGCAAATAAATTTCGCTCCGCAAATAGGGGATCAGATCAGGAAGATACGACCAGCTGCTATCGTGAACCACGACAGTATGGGAGCGTTACAATTGAAAGTAGTGGTTCCCATCACAGATGCATTCCGAAACGTACGGGAATGGCATGTGCTATTAGAACCTTCCTTGACCAATGGGTTGAGTAAATCCAGCGTAGCCGACTGTTTCCAGATCAAATCGATTTCCAAGACTAGGTTCATAGAGAAAATTGGAGATCTGAATCAAAACGAAATGGATCAGGTAAAACTAGGGTTGA
>JBCCIX010000283.1:0-5796 GCA_039028075.1 Bacteroidota bacterium
TATTGAAGAATTATGCATAGTCCGGAGTTATTAAAAGGCACACTTCAAACGATCATCTTAAAATTGCTAACCGATAGTGGCAAAATGTACGGGTATGAAAGGTACAAGAGCTTACGGAGGACGCTCTGTATCCCACTCTGCGTAAGCTGGAGGCTGAAGGTTTGCTGAAAACGGAAAAGGTAAGTAAGGGTAAGCGCATCCTAAAGTACTATTTCTTCACTCCTTTGGGGGAAATATCGCTGTGCAAAAAATTAAGGACTGCGAAGCTTTCATTAAAACGATGTTTCAGATCTCCAAATTTCCCCGGGTTTGATATGAGGCTCACGGATGAATATGTACTTTATATCGTCAAAGACATTGCTTACCGAGGTATAGTCGAGGAAGATTTGGAGATGAACTAACGGACCATATTTGCACCCTTGTGGAAGCAAAAACGAGCACGGGAATACGATTCATTGACGCTTATGGTCACACCATCGCCGACTTCGATAAAGATAACAGGCTTCTAGAACTACAAAAATAGACGGTTGAATACCCTTTTTCGTCAATGGCAAACCGAGCAATTAGGGGTGCCAATGAGCTTGCCCTTGGTGTTCATCTCATACTTACAACATTCCAAAAACCGCTTCTTTAATAGGGCTTTTGAACGTCTTATTCTTGCTTTGACGTTAGCGATGCTCATTTGCAAAATATCAGCCACTTCCTCTTGTTTTTTTCCGGTGACGTAAGTCAGAACAATGACCTCCTTATTAAGGTCAGGGAGGTCATTTATAAACCGATCAAAACAACAAATATCCACGTGGGCATGCTCTTCATTACTGGCAGGTGAAGAAAGGGTGTAGTTGTTCACTACTCGCTCATTAAAGTAATTGGCAATTTCATTTCTGCAGATTTGAAACACCCACGCTCTCGACTTTTGCTCGGTCTTGAGTTGATGTATATTTTTATGAACCTTTAAAAAGGTACTTTGGAAAATATCCTTTGCGGTACTTTGGTCTTTTACTTTTTTAAGAATAAGAAAGTATACTTCCTGCCCGTACTTTTGGTAAATTTTCTGACTATCCATCGTCCTCAACACCGAATTTCCTATCTATCAACAACATATACATCTTTCACATTCGCATTTTGCACAAGGGCAACTAGCTTCCTCACAAGCTTTACAATTACATTTTTTGCATTCACAATCTTTGCATTCACAATTATTCATGGTCTTCGACTTTAAGCGTTTTACAGAGATGACCGAGAAACCGTAAAAAAGATACAGTCTACCTTACTTTTTATTTCGGATGCTGGATTGTTATGGCAAATTTAAGTCAAGCAACTGTCTTATCCTTATCAAGGCTGCCTTCGATGGCACGTTCAAGCAATGAAAACTCACTTCCTGGACCCACAGTCAGTAATTTTGATCCGGTAGTAGGTTCACCATAAAACACCTTGATATATACTTCACCGTCAGGAGTTCGTTCAAAGTAGGTATACTGTTCTTCTTTACCAATTCGAGTGCAGCCCTTTACGCGAAGAATACTTTTGGGCAACCTCTGACAAATGTCAAATATATAATCTCGGTGAGGCAAATTGGGCAGATCTGCCGAGCACGAAGACCAATGGGCTTTCAGGTGGTCCAGCTTTTGGGCTTTGTTTTTCGATGGAGACAGTTTAGGAAGAAGTGACACGTCAATGTCATTCATCTTGATGATCTCCGCTAAAGGGTTAAGTTTTTGGAGATCCTTTATGACTAAGGCTTGCCTATCCGCTGAGGTCTCGCCGACATGTGTCAATACGATAAGTGACGATACCTGAATTTGATTGGCTTCCAACTCGTTATGCTCGCCCCGTTTTTGCCAGTTTTTAACGTCAACAACAGATACCTGCACCGGAGGTAAAAACCTTTCATCAAGTCCAACTCCAAGAAACCCCATCAGAGAACAGGAATCAGAGGTACCGTTGGCTTCGATCAAGGTAACTCCGTTTAGGCGTTCTGGTATCCTATTCACGAAGTCTCTAAGTTCATTGATACCACTGCAGCAAATACAGCTTCCGTTGAGTGGAATCACATACCTTGACTCCATCTGCTCCAGAAATTGCCGAACATCAAGGTAGGCGTTCTCATAGTCATTGAGTATAATATAGGGATCCCAGCCTTGAGCCAAGTAGTTGGTGACTAAGTGCTTTAGTAGCGTTGTTTTTCCTGCTCCCAAAAAACCTACCACCGTGATTATAGCTTCCATAGATATTGAAAAATACAGGTAAAATTACATTCATATTTTATAAATACAATTAGGTTGCATTCTCTGTGATTGACCCTATATTTGCAACAATATTGCATTTAACTCAACCTATGATAACTACAATAAATAAAAAACCAGACGAACTAGGAATGCTTAGTTCCGTGCTTTGCATCATTCATTGCCTGGCCACACCGATATTACTCACCCTACTTCCACTCTCTACCGCTACCCAGGGGGGGGCTCAAACCTGGTGGGGATGGCTGGATATATTTTTTCTGATCTTTTCCAGTATTGCCGTTTTTATAGCCATTAAGAGGTCGCCAAAAACATGGCTTAGAGTCAGTATGACAATTTCCCTAGTGATGCTTTGTTTTTTTATTATTAACGAAAGATTTGGAAGTATTGAGTTCCCCTTTGATATGGTTTATATTCCCGCTTTTGCATTGATTATTTTACATTTGTTAAACCGAAGATACTGCCGGCATAGTGCCGGTGTCTGAGAAATAGCTTTGCTACTAAAGACCAAATAATCAGAAATCGTTCACTATAACCGTACGCTAATGATACTTAGAAAAAATTTTGCCAAAGACCAGTTGAAAGTTTTAACTTTTTTGATGTTCCTGGTAACCATAATGGCCTGTAGCCATGATAAAAAGCCGGATGAAAATTTGCAGCAAGCTTTTAAAATACATGAGGACGCCGTCAGCCTGCGAAATCAAATAGCCGGTGAGCTCGAAAAACTTAATGCAATGGAAGATTCTTTATTTGTGGCCACGCACAGTGAGAATTTAGATGCCATTGCCGGTGCACTTAAAAATTGGGATGAGCAATTGGTAGAGGTACCTGGCTTCGAGGAGGAGCACGATCATGAGGGGCACGATCATCACCATCACGATGAGCAGACGGAACTCACCTCCGAACAGCATTTGCAAGTGCAACAGCACCTGTTTGATGAAATACAGAAGATTGAAAAAAGTATCAGTGAAATTAAAACACAATAACAACACCTACGTTTGCCCATCTTTTTCAATAGACGATGAGGACTACTCCCATTACACCCGTAGAGAACGATAAAGAAAAGTAATCACACCGGGCAAAGTGGCTTGCCTTGGGTGGTTTAAGCCAAAACTTGACCTTAAGGTATTGTATTGGATTTGTCGGAAGCTAACAGCTAGCAGACAGAATGTTAATTAATCGACTTAACCTTTTTGATCATTTTTTTTACTGGTATCCGACTAAAATCAGATTCCACAAAAAATATACGTTTGGAACAAATAAGGAAAGATTTTTTCGCAATTTCAAAATCACCCCCTGCCCCTAAGGGGGTGCCTAAAAAGTCCCCTTCAGGGGATTCCTGCCTTGCCGGCAGGCTGGTAGGGGTGGATTATTGTACTTGAAAACAACTTTTTTCGGATATCAGTAATTTTTTCTTTAGTCGAGACCAATTTTATGGGCAGAGCCACAGCTACGGTGAAAAATTAATGCAGATTATAGTGCATTTAAAAATAACGTAGCCGCTATTCCAAAACCTGCACCTGAAATAAATAAATTCCACTTGTAGTGCCCTCCTTTGATAACAGTTGTGTAAATCCACAATGACACCGCAAAAAGTAATACGATAAACAATTGACCTACCTCAATGCCCAAGTTGAATAAAAACAACGGCAAAATAATACTGTCTCCAAACAACATAAATTTAAAGCCACTCGCGAACGCTAGCCCGTGAATGAGTCCAAAAATTAAGGCGATCCCATATTTTATTTTGGTATCTGAGAACTTTCCTTCTTGCCCATGATTAATAACATTGAGGACCGCGGTTATCATAATCGTAAAGGGAATAAGAGTTTCCACCACTTTGGAGTTGGCTGGTATTACATCGAGAGCGCTGAGAATAAGTGTGCCACTATGACCGATGGTGAAAGCGGTAATGATTATTAAAACCTGTTTCCATTGTGATATTTTAAATGCGGCGCAGAGCGTCATCACAAATAAGAGGTGATCGTAGGCCCGGAGGTCCACTATATGCTCCCAACCACTGTAAAAAAAAGAACTTAAATTATCCATGATCAAGTTTTAGAATACGTAAGATATTGAGGGTTTGTAGAGGGTGGTAATCTGGGTGTCCTCGGAAATGAAAGGTGGAATTCGAATAGTCATCCGATTTGATTGTTGGGATCCGAAATCTTCGAAGAATAGCCTGTTTTCTATGAAAAATTTATCTCCTTTAGCAATCTTTAAATTGGCGATTGAGAATTTCAAAACGAGTACATTGTTGGCCAGAAAAACATCTGATGATTGATAATTAAGAAATAATTTCCTGCCCGTTAACTCAATGTCATAAAACTCATTGAAATAGTGTTCAATTTCATCTTTATCTTCCATGGCAGGGCTCGAGGATTTCGTATCTTTTCTGTTCAAGGCATTTTCAAAATCGTCTAGGAATACTCTACATTCAATGTAAAGACTTGATTTTTCATGATGGTATTCAATGAGCGATGTGGTTAATTTAAGGGGATGGGTAAAGGAACTAAAAACTAGTACTACCAGAAATAACCATACTGTATCATGCGTTTTAGTTTTCATTTTACATACAGCTCATCTTAATCACATGCTGCGTTAACTATATTTTTCTAAGCAATTAAAATTAAAGAAATTTTTTGCATTGCAACAATGTTGCATTTGTTGATTGTTGCTAACTTGCAACAATGTTGCAAAAAATAGGTAGAAACCGTAGTGGCATCCTGAAAAGAACATTGGAATATGGGCTTCTTGCCGGCATACGTTTCTATCAGTTGGGCATTTCCCCCTACTTTCCAGCTTCATGTCGGCATCAGCCTACCTGTTCGCAATATATGATTAACGCCATAAATGAGTGGGGACTAAAAAAGGGATTGACCCTAGGTGTAAAGAGACTAGCAAGATGCCACCCTTGGGGTACACGTGGGTACGATCCTGTTCCAAAAAAGAAAAGTTGACCTATGAATTTGGAGGATAATTACGCAGCTATTGATTTGGAGGAAGGGTTACAATTTAGACCCCAATTCAACAAGCGCGGGGGGCTCTTGCCCGTAGCCGTGCAGGAAATAGATACCGGACAGCTACTCATGCTGGCCTCTGTGAACGAAGAAGCATTGCAAAAGACCATCAAGACTGGTCTGGCTACCTTCTGGAGTACATCCCGCAATCAACTCTGGACCAAGGGAGAAACTTCTGGTGATAGGCTCAGGGTAGATAACCTCTTGATCGATTGTGACCAAGACGCACTTGTCTATCAAGTAACACTACTCGGTAATGGTGTTTGCCACACATTAAACCAACAAGGCAATCACCGAAAGGCCTGTTTTTACCGAGAGGTAAACTTGGCCAAGAACAATCTTCAATTCATCAAAGGACTACGATAAAATATATACACTATAGAATCAGCATAAACCCGACGATGACGTAGTTCAAATTCAGCAAACAACAAAAACTTTCAGAGCAAAATGCTTAATAAAAAGAAATTACCTGTTACGGTGCTTAGTGGATTTCTAGGCGCTGGAAAGACCACCCTGTTAAATCATGTCCTACA
>JBCCIX010000284.1:0-5776 GCA_039028075.1 Bacteroidota bacterium
ATTGGCTACGGTTGAAAACCATAGTGTTGTATTTGAAATTGGATCAATCTCCAAAGTCTTTACCTCAACGCTATTGGCCAGTACCGTAGTTCAAGAGGAATTAAAACTAGATGATAACATCAACGACCATCTGGAATTTCCGATAAAGAACGAAGTTCAACTACAATTTCTGACATTGGCTAACCACACCTCCGGACTACCAAGGCTACCCTCGAACTTGAACCTGTTTTTAGTCGATCAGTCCAATCCTTATAAAGACTATAAAGAACCTCAGCTAATAAAATACTTAACGGAACAGTTGCAACTAGCCGAGCCAAAATACGACTATTCAAACCTTGGTGCGGGGCTGTTAGGTTATATGCTCACAAAGATCCATGCTCAATCCTATGAATCACTACTTCAGGAATTTATAGCGGTAAAATACAATATGAATAGTACCACCACAAATCGTGACCTGATAGCCTCAAAACTCGTAGCTGGCAGAAATGAAGTAGGCAAAGAAGTTTCAAACTGGGACTTTGCCGTCCTCAAAGGAGCGGGAGGTATTTTCTCAAATGTTGAGGATCTTTCAAAATTTGCCAAAGCACAATTTGATCCTGCTCACAACGAGCTAGCACTGACACAGCAAAAAACCATTACGGTTAACGAAAAAATGAGTCTTGGTTTAGGGTGGCACATTGTAAAATCAAAATCAGGTAACCTTCACTGGCACAACGGCGGTACAGGTGGTTACACCTCTTCAATGGCCATTGATCTCATTAATAAAACGGGGGTTATCATTTTATCCAATGTATCTGCCTTTAGCAGTAAAATGGGTAACATTGATAAACTCTGTTTTGAACTGATCGAAACACTGAATTAACTTAATTTAAAGCCACCCATCAGGTTAACTTTTATCGTTCTGTTGTTCGCCTACAGGCGTTGCTAGGACTTTTTATTGCCCAGACAAAAAAGCATACAATAAGTCTCGAATCCGATGAAAGACTACTTTGGGAGCAGCACCCTGGGGGCGGTGGTTTAGATCTATTTCAATTAGATGGATAACGAATGTGATCTTTCCGGTGGATACCGGACTCACTTTGGAATGGCTACCTGTTTTACCGAAGGTAGGTTTCTCCACTGCGTGGCGATGGATTTTTTCAATTCCTAGCTAGAACACACTTTGGATCAAATAGAATCCATACTAAAATCATGAAAGTGAGTCTAAGGGTAAGTTTAGTGAATCAGTCGTGCATACATTACACAAAACTATGAATTTGAGAAGTAGCCGTATTTAAAAGATGAGCATGGCCTCAAGGGCAGGTACTATGAAGAAATTATCATAGAAATTCAAGTATGGCTCAGCGGATCATAGCCATTTTTGATCGTTCACTGTTCGTTCAAAATCCGCTTCACCGGTATGCTTAGTTTCTTTTGGCTCAAACAGTAAAACCCATACCTCTTCACCATTTCCGGTTCTTGGGAAGTGTTCTACGCCCCTCGGAACCACGAGCATCTCCCCTTCTTTGATGGTCTCTACCCGATCCCTGAACTCCATAATCAGGGTACCTTTAAATACCATAAACAGTTCATCTTCATCTTCGTGGCTATGCCATACAAAGTCATCCTTCAGTTTGGCCAGCTTCACGTATTGACCATTGAGTTCACCGATTAGTTTTGGGGTCCAATATTCTTGGAATTCGTCGAACTTTTCAAAGAGGTTAACCGTGTTCATGTACCAAAGATATTGTATTTTTCCAGAAGTTATTTTGTGCTAATTGAGATGATAAAACCATCGGGATTATTCGTCACTTTACTATTTACAGCCCCTTCACTCCTTGCTCAAAATGGGTATCTATCAGGCTATATCGTTCTGAACGAAGGCGATACATTATTCGGTAAATTAAAGGATCGTGACGTCGATAGAGGGCGTTTATTGAATACAATACGATTTAAACAGAAGGGCAAAAGAGTAAAGAAATACTCTGCCTACGACCTATTGAGTTACCGTGTTGACCGTGTGATTTTCGAATCCAAGTGGTACGAAGAAAAAGCGGAGTTTTTCAATTTCCAATATCTCAATAGATATGGTGTTGGTGAAAAGGTCTTTCTGAGAGTAAACAGCAAGGGTAAACTGTCCTGTTATACCAAAGAGTTGATCGATGACGACAGTGATTTTGACGGCTTTGAGTTATTTCAAAAAGAAGGTGATGATTTTTTCATTAGGGCGAACCAAGGCCTATTTGGTTTAAAGAAAAAGAAACTGGCCAATTACTTTACTGACTGTCCACAGCTCGTACAAAAAATAGACAGCGGTGAAATAAAAAACACATGGGAAGTGACTTCATTCTTCAATATGAAGTGCAGTGAGTAAGGATGAAACTAGCTCTTTAACCTATAAAAGCCTTTTTTTAATTGATTCCATTGGTGCTATCTGTACGGCCTTGCTTTTGAGCCAGGTGCTTGCAAGGTTCCAAAACCACTTTGGAGCGCCCCCGTCTGTCCTATACGTTCTTGCCGCAATTGCGGGCAGTTTCGCAGGGTATTCGTTCATTGGTTACCTGGTATCAAAGGATCACAACTGGAAGACTTTAATGAGAATTATTAGTGTGGCCAATAGCTTATATTGCCTCGCTACGGTTATCGTACTTATTAATCTATTCGCCATGCTTACCTGGCTGGGAGTGGCTTACTTTACAGGAGAAATCGTCATAATGTTAATATTGGTCCGCCAAGAAAGAAGATTGATCCAAAAAGCGAAATAAGTCTTTTCACACTTCCATGCAAAGGTACTTGATATTCAAGTATTCCTGAATGCCGTACTTTGATCCTTCACGTCCAAAGCCACTCTCCTTAATACCTCCAAAGGGAGCTAGTGTGGTCGAAATCATACCCGTGTTAATACCAATCATACCGTACTCTAAAGCCTCCGCGACCTGCCAAATAAGGGAATTATCCTTCCCATAAAAATAGGCGGCCAGACCGACCTTCGTGTTATTGGCTAATTGAATCACCTCTTCTGCAGATCGAAATTTAAAGATAGGCGCTACCGGACCAAAAATTTCTTGCTGATTCAAGTCCATACGCGCAGTCACATTGGTGATCACCGTGGGTTCGAACAAATTCCGTCCCGTAGCTACGGGTTTACCACCCGTTTTGATCGTGCCGCCTTTCTTTTGGGCATCCTTTACCAAGGCGGTGACCTTGCCTATCGCTTTCTGATTGATCAGCGGGCCAATCGATACCTGCTCGTCTAAGCCCGAACCCATTTTAAGCCTCTTCACTTTCGACAGGTAGTACTTTACAAAATCATTATAAACTTCTGCCTGTACATATATTCGATTGGCACAAACACAGGTTTGTCCGGCGTTCCTGAACTTTGAGGCAATGGCTCCTTCGGCTGCCGCTTCCAAATCCGCGTCCTTAAAAACAATGAATGGGGCATTTCCGCCAAGCTCCAGAGACAGTTTTTTAACCGTACTCGAGCACTGCTCCATTATCTTCTTTCCCGTGGCGGTAGACCCGGTAAAAGAAAGCTTCTTAACTTGTTTAGATTCGGTAAGCACCATTCCTACTCCTACAGGATCTGAAGTTGGAATAACATTGAACACACCTGCGGGAAAACCGGCTTGTTCTGCCAAACTTGCCAAGGCTATCGCTGAAAGTGGTGTGTCTTCAGCAGGCTTAATTACCACGGTGCAACCCACAGCTAGCGCTGGAGCAACTTTTCGGGTGATCATGGCGATAGGAAAATTCCAGGGCGTTATCGCAGCTACAACACCAACAGGTTCTTTGATAACTACAATCCTTTTATTGACCTGATGACCTGGTATGGTATCACCGTAGACTCTTTTGGCTTCTTCGGCAAACCATTCTACGAAAGAAGCGCCATACGCTACTTCGTTTCTCGCTTCAGCGAGTGGTTTACCTTGTTCGAGGGTCAGCAATTTAGCCAAATCCTCCTCATTCTCTACAATGAGGTCAAACCATTTTCTCAATACCTTCGAACGTGCAATGGCCGTAAAAGCCTTCCACTCCGGCAAGGCACCCTGAGCGCCATCAATTGCCAGCTTCGCATCATCAGTAACACAGTCAGCAACAGATATAAGTAATTTGCCATCATAAGGATTAATTACGTCAAACTTCTTTCTGCTGTTAGAATGCACCCATTTCCCATTGATAAAAGCTTGATTTTTAACAAGTTCTACATTTTCTATTAAATTCTTCATAGGGATAGTACTGGTTTCAGATATCAAGTTACACAGGTAATCTAAATAAAATGTGTACTACTTACAGTTATACCTATTTGTGTAACTAAACAGTTACATATATATTAGTAACTGAAAGGTTACAAAATGAGAAGGGACGTTTTCCAGGCTATAGCCGATCCAATCCGAAGGGACATTATTCAACTGCTTTCAAAACAGTCCCTTACCGTTAATGCGGTAGCCGAAAAGTTTGCAATAAGCCGACCTGCCATTTCGAAACATCTAAAAATATTGAGTGAATGTGATATCATAGAAATAGCTAAGAAAGGCCGTGAACGGTACTGCCGGATCAAACCAAAAAAACTTGTTCCTGCCTTTATGTGGATTGATCAGTATCGTCAATTATGGGAGGATCAGTTGGACTCATTTGAAAACTATATAATGGAATTAAAAAACAAACAGCCAGAATCATGACAGCATATCCCAAGAATCGCACAATAACCATTAAACGTACATTTAAGGCTCCTTTAAAATTGGTTTGGGAAGCCTGGACCCAACCTGAACATATTGTCAACTGGTGGGGGCCTAAAGGGATGAATACACGTATTGTTAAACATGAATTTAAACCCGGTGGCCATTGGAAATTTGTAATGACTATGGCAGATGGTAAGGAATTCATTACAGAAGGTGTCTACTCAGAGATTGTGAATTTCGAAAAAATAGTGACCATAGCGGATTTTAAACCAATGACCGAAGGTGTTGAACTACATATTTTATTTGAGGCAGAGGGAGACTTTAGCAACCTCACATTTCATGTAGTACATGAAACCGAAGAGTACTGTCAGCAACAGGAAAAAATGGGTTTTTACAACGGTTGGGGCTCTACTTTTGATCGGTTGGAATTACATGTAGAAACTAAAATTTAACAAACTAAAAAAGATAGCATGGGTAGTAGAAACCCCGGATTTATTTTTTAAATCCGGGGTAAATAACATTTCGCACTGTTTAAAAGAAAAAGTTAATAACAAACACAGGATCAAAGGAAATCTCATTGATAAAATTCAGATTAATGCTGGAACTATCATTATCTCCGTTCCTTTCTTCGATGCCAAATTGATTGGTAAATTCTACCTCTTCGGTCCTGTAGGTAAATAAAACATTGCCAAGATTAGTCTCCAATGAAAACCGCTCCCCAAGGAATAAATACAAACCAAAATTCGTTCCAGCAGATACTGTTGTTCCCCTTCGTTCGTCAGACCTTGTATCAAATACTCCGCCAGAAAGATCCATTCTTTCAAAATCATTTTCACTTCGATTGAAATTAATATTGAAATTGGGCTCTACAAAAACACCGAAACTGCGATAAACAGGGTAGTATTTTCTTACAAAAACCCCGAAACCGATGCTGGATGATTCCCTATCTTGTTTATCGATGACATTCTGATTATCTACTGTTGATTCTGAAGTTGATCCAGAGACAATGACCTGCCCTCCAAGTAATAAACGATCTTTTACAAATTTTCCGGCGTAAGGCCGGAATGCGTATGAATTGCCGTCATTATCACTTTGCTCACCCTGGTCAAACGTGC
>JBCCIX010000285.1:0-5755 GCA_039028075.1 Bacteroidota bacterium
ATGATTAAATAACGCTTACGAGGTAGCGCTCGAGATTCCGCAGCATAAAATGGAACGTGAAAAGCACCTTCTAGATATGATCAACGTAGGGTTTGCCGATGGAAGTTTTTGTCAAAGCGAATATGACTTATGTAAGATGATGGTGGAGAAATTACCTATTCGCTCCTTAAAGAATCAATGCTGTTTGCTATTCACAAGGCTGGGTGGCGACAATTGATTAAAAAGATGGAGACTACCGGTTTGAGTTGAAAGGATCATCAGGTGCTAAGTCAGGTTGCACAAGGTGTCGGGATTAGTATTGATGAACTGGCAGAGTTACTTTCACCAAAAGGCAAGCCGACTTCAAAATCAAAAAATCAATTTCTTTGATAACCCGTCCGGTGAAGCGTCTGTCTTCGTAAAAAAACCGCTAACAGCACCTGCCAATGAAAATATATCACTTTTTACTCGCGTTGAAGAGTTTTTGCTTTTCGTCTTTGGATAGGCTCTCATAGCCTCTTTCGGATATTTTATCGAGAATAGCGTCTATTTCATCTTGCGATGCAGTACTGCTTGAATTTCCGCTCGCACGTGGTGTAGATTGATGTCGCGAAGTATGTTTCTCTTGTTTACGCTTATAGCTGACCTTGATGTTAGGCGATTTCACAAAAAAACTTTTAAAGAAGCTCATGACGCTAATTATCCACCTACCCCAGTCGCTCCCTTTTTGAAGATTAACTATATGCAAATATCCGATCAAGGCCCCACCCAAATGAGCAATATTCCCCCCCGCATTACTTCCTACCGACCCAAGAAAGGAAAGCACGATGTAAAATGCTGCAATGTATTTTATCTTCACCGGGCCGAAAAATAACAAATGAAACGTGTAGTTAGGCAGTAAAGTAGCTGCCGCTACCACTACAGCGTACACCGCAGCCGAAGCACCCACCATTCCTGAAAACCCAGACCGCTCAATATAAAATGGAATTAAATTGTAGACCAATAAATAGGCAAAACTTCCAGCCAAAGCACCTAGGACATAAAGAATAATTACCCTGTCACTGCCCAGATACTCAATGATAAGCTTAGCAAACCAATAAAAAACCAACATATTAAATAGTATGTGGAATATACTCCCTAAATCATGCGCAAAAGCGTAGGTCAGAATCGTCCAGGGCCTAGTTAAAAATTCCGTAAAAACCGGAGGTATACTAAATTGATCGTAGATAAAACTAAATACAACCTCGAATCCGAATAATGTAGACAACACATTTAATAATCCTAAAAACAAAAATATGACCACGTTAATGATGATCAATTGCGTATGGGCGCTATTGGGCCGATTAAATGCGTTTTTAAAATCGTCTTTTATACTTCCGTACATAATCAATTAATAAAACTGATTTCTATCCTTCTTCCAAATCTGAATCATAATAAATGCAAATACCATTCCTCCTAAGTGCGCAAAATGCGCGGTGTTATCCTCTGCTCCTGCATTCAATCCCGAATATAATGCTATCCCTCCCAGTATAAGGACCAGGTATTTCGCTTTGATTGGAATAGGCGGTATGAGCAACATAAGCTCAGTATTGGGGAATAACAACCCAAAGGCCATAAGGATTCCATACACAGCTCCGGAAGCTCCAAGCATAGATCCATAATTCCACTTAATGTCCAGAAGTTGATTGGCATAATCAATACTCAAGCTTTTTAATCTCTGACTATCAGGGTTTTTGGCATACTGATCTATGAAATCGTAGATTTCGGCCCTAAGGCCATCATCATTATTAGCTATGAGCCTGTTAAAAGCTTCGGGATTGGGATCAGATAAGTAAACCTCCACCTGATTTTGGACGCGTGAAACCTGAACGTATTCGATACCATTGTAAAGAAATCCAGCCCCAATTCCGGTGACCATATAAAATATTAAGAACTTCTTCGGGCCCCAGAACTGTTCCAAGAGCGGCCCTAAAAATATTAAGCCGAACATGTTGAATAGAATATGCGTGAACCCACCGTGCGCAAACATGTAAGTCACAAATTGATAGGGAGCAAAATTCTGAGATCCAAATTTCCAGAGGGATAAAATATGGGTAACATTAACGCCGGACAATACGCTTTGCAAAAGATAAACGACAATATTTATGATCAGCAGATTCTTAACTACCGGGGTAAGTCTTAACATAAGTTAGTTGAAATAATTTTCAATTGTATACAAATCAATTACCTGAAAGGTTTTACGCCCATCCGGAGTATAATTAGGATTGTTACAGCCAAAAAGCTGGTCGATTAACAAACGCATTTCCTCTTCCATCAGTTGCTCCGATTTGGCAAAACTTGTCCGCTTGGCTAGTGACCTTGCCAGATTTTCTCTTACCGGAACGGAGAGCTCTGATTGATTCTTTTTAAACTGTTCCAATAACCCTTCAAAAACCGATTGCTCGCTCATTTGTGCCAGATCGGTAGGCATTCCCTTCACCAGCAAATCGCACTTACCAAATGCCTCCACGATAAAGCCCAGCGCTTTTATTTCCTCATTCATGTCCATAACGAGTGAGAAGTCCTGTTGGTTTAAAGTAATGGCCTGAGGAAATAACGATTGCTGTGAAGCGCCGCCATGATTCTCTAGATTTAACAAATATCTCTCGTACAATATTCTTTCGTGCGCCGCTCGCTGATCGATCATCATCATACCCGATCTCACCTGGGAAATAATGTAACGATTGTGGAGCTGGAAAACCGACTGCGAACTTTCCGGTTCCTCGCTAGTGGTATTTTCATCCAGCTTACTATCAAAAGTGAGTCTCAAATCTTCATCGTCTTTACGGCCAAGTTCCTTTAGGTCGATTTTTCCGTCGTTCTCGTCAAAAAGTTTCTCCCAATGTTCGGTGTTAGCTTTTTGTAGCGTGGAGGTTCTGAATTGGCCATAATTTTTGTCTTTGATACTTTCGCGCGAGGCAGTTACTTTTTGAGGAAGGTTAATATCAGCCTCAAAATCAAGGGTGGGACTAAAGCTGTGACTAGCAAGCGCCTGACGTACCGCAGCACGTATTACGGCGTAAATTGTACGCTCGTCGTCAAATTTTATTTCTGTTTTAGTGGGATGAACATTGATGTCTACATGCTTGGGATCAATAGCAATAAAAAGTACGTAAAATGGAAAGGTACCTTCTGGCGTTAGTCCCTGATAGGCGTTAATCACAGCATGGTTTAAGTAATTATTTTTTATAAATCGGTTGTTAACAAAAAAGAACTGTTCACCTCGGGTCTTTTTCGCAAACTCCGGCTTACCGATGTAACCGTGAATTTTCAGTAGATCGGTTTCTTCAGCACAGCTGGCTAATTGCGCTTTATAGCTTTTTGAAAAAAGCCCAACGATGCGCTGACTCAATTTACCCCCACTTAAATTATAGGTTTCGAGATCATTTTGATAAAGGCTAAAAGCGATGCTCGGATTAGCGAGAGCAACACGTTGAAATTCTTCTACAATGTGCTTCATTTCCACGCCATTCGACTTCAAAAAGTTACGCCGCGCAGGCACATTAAAAAATAGGTTTTTAATGCAAAAACTTGTACCTACTTCGCAAGCTTCAGGTTCCTGCAATTTGATATCTGAACCTTCCACTACGATTTTGGTACCTAGTTCTTCAGCAGGTTGACGTGTCTTTAATTCCAATTGTGATACTGCGGCGATTGAGGCAACGGCCTCTCCGCGAAAACCCATTGTCCGGATATTGAATAAATCCTCCGATCGAGAAATTTTAGAAGTAGCATGCCTTTCCAGACACATTCTGGCATCGGTCTCTGACATGCCCTTTCCATTGTCAATAATTTGAATAAGTTCTTTACCGGCATCCTTAACGATGACAGAAATTTTCGAGGCCTCTGCATCTACAGCATTTTCTAACAGTTCTTTGATTACAGAAGCCGGACGCTGTACGACCTCCCCCGCCGCAATTTGATTGGCCAGAGCATCAGGAAGTAAGCGAATAATATCGGGCATAGGGTTTGAGCGGAGTTATATAATCCGTTTCATCTTTAGATATACCAGCACTGTGGCCAGTAATGCGAATATATACAAGGCCAAATTTCCTACATACAGATAGCCAAAAATTACTGAGATCAGGAGTAACATAATTACCAATTGCATAATAGTGGCTGAACCTGTACCCGCTGATTTTTTCATCTTAAATGAACCCGCAATACGTGACCCATGCGTGGGACGGTCGATCTCGTGCTTACCTGCGTTCAACTCTCTGCGAATAGACTCTGTTCGCTTGTCCATTTCCTCTTTAATCGGATCATAATAGCGTGGCTCAACGTGAAAACGTTGATACCTGGGGGTGCGAAATAGTGATGGTAACTTCATAGCACTGTTTTAACTCTTGTAATTCAATAAGCGCCTAAACGACACATCATTCTACCGATTTTAATTAACTTCGTTTCCGACAAATTTACGATATTCAAACGGTATTAATAATTTCCTTTCGGCTGCATGCTAAGACATTTTTTTTGCGCCTTTTTACTACTTCTATTTTTAGCTATCTCAGCATTTGCTCAACAAAACCTGACGGATTTAAATGCGCGAAAATGGGCAGATAGTGTCTTAAACACCTTAAACCTAGAGGAAAAAATTGGGCAATTATTTATGGTCGCTGCTTATTCGAGCGGGAACGAACAACATCACAATGCCCTCGAGCGGCTCATCGAAAATTATACTATCGGCGGCTTAATTTTTATGCAAGGTGGTCCAGTACGTCAGGCACATTTGACCAACCGCTTTCAATCGCAATCGAAGATTCCATTACTGATCGGAATGGATACGGAGTGGGGATTAGGAATGCGTCTTGATAGCGCCATCTCATTTCCGAAACCCATGACTTTGGGGGCGATTCAGAATACTCATTTGATCTACGATATGGGATTTGAAATTGGAACTCAAATGAAACGATTGGGAGTAGACGTGGCTTTTGCTCCCGTAGTAGATCTGAATAACGATCCCAAAAATTCAGTCATCGATCTCCGGTCTTTTGGCGAAAATGAATATCAAGTTTCTAGAAAGGCAAAGGCGTTTATGAATGGAATTAAATCAGCGGGTGTCATCGCCGTTGCGAAACACTTTCCAGGGCGTACTGGTACCCAAACAGATTCTCATGACACCTTGCCGACGATTTCCGTGACGAAGGGCGTTCTCTATAAAAGAGAATTAGAACCCTATAGGAGCCTAATAGAAGGTGGCTTAGATGGTGTTATGATAGGGCATTCGTATGTTCCTGCCTTTGAAGAAATTGAAGGTCTTCCCGCCAGTTTATCCAAAAAAATAGTGACGGAGCTATTGGTCAAAGAAATGAATTTCCAAGGACTCATTTTTACTGATGCACTAAATATGAAAGCGATATCCAGGGCTTTTCAGAATGGTAATGCCGAGCTTGAAGCATTCAAAGCAGGAAACGACCTAGTACTATTTTCAACACAAGTACCAGCTACCATTAAAAAAATAAAAAAGACCGTGAGGAGGAATGCGCAGTTGCGAGGGCAATTGAATAATTCCGTGCTGAAAATCCTAACGTATAAATTCAAAGTGGGACAAAATCGTGCGAAAACTATCAATAGTGATAACCTAATTGCCAATATCAATAATAACAGTGCGCAAGCTTTGCAATATAAGCTTTACAGAAACGCGGTTACCACCGTTAAAAACGAAAGCAGTCTTATCCCAATTCACGATGTAAGTTCAAAATTCTATGCCAGTCTTTCGATCGGAGAGTCAGATACG
>JBCCIX010000286.1:0-5754 GCA_039028075.1 Bacteroidota bacterium
AACAGGGCGTTTGGCTTGGTTTACTACGTCTTCAGCAATACTACCCGTTAGCAAATGTGCAAATCCAGTACGGCCGTGGGTGGCCATAGCAATCATATCTGCATCTATGGTCTCAGCAAAATGGATGATCCCATCTTCTTCGGAAGCATCATTAAACACCTGGGTTTCATAATCATTAAAACCACATCCTTTCGCATAAGTCTCTAAAGCCGGTATAGAAATATGATCAGCCTGGAAATTATTAGGTGTGTTGATCCTTACAACGTAGATTTTTGCATCAAAAATCATTTGGAAATCCCGAACTACAGTAATACATGTGTTGTCTTTGTCATCTAGTCCGGTGGCAAACACAATTTTGTCAAAATTTACCTGTTCTATCGGTTGCCTTATCGTGATTACCGGACAATTCGCGTGACGCACCACCTTTTCCGCGTTGGAACCTACTAATGCCTCAGCAAAGTTGTTTGTTCCATTGGTACCCATAACTACAAGATCTACGTTATGCTCCGAAATGATATCTTGAATGCTACGGTACGGATTTCCGATCCTGATCTCTTGCTTTATAGTGACATCATCATGCTTTTGTACCGCGTCCTGGAGATCATTAGTAGCTTTTTCGATCAATTTTAAAATGAAAAGACGGTCCTGCATGTCTGGTAGTTCCACTTCACCGGTGTACTTCACAGTATCAACACTGGTATCTTCTACCACATGAAGTAAAACTAACTCAGCTTCCATCTTTTTAGTCAGTTGAGCGGCAAAGTCAACCGCATATTCAGCGTGCTCGGAAAAGTCTGTAGGGACCAGTATTTTTTTCATTATTGAATGATTTTGGTTTTAGCTAAAATTAGAATTAAATCCTGAAATTAAGCATTACTAACCAGAATTCTGATGATCGCGGTCAGGCGGTTTACTGACTACCCTCAGAAGGTAATTTTACCTTATCCACGAACTTTGAAATAGCAAAAGATCAAGACGATGAGTGGCTTCGGAATTTCAAAAAATCAGCAACTAGAGAAATCTCACTACGAGACCAAGCATTGGATTTCTGACATTCAATTTTGGTCCGACGAATTGGCTTTTTTCTCACGCATCCTTAACGATAAAATCCATTCTAACCATGATGAGAACACCCTTGCTGACCTCAATCATCTACAAGATCAGGTTAGTTATTACAACCATACACTTATAAAACACTTTCAAAAAGTCCTGGTAGAGCACGAGTTAAAACTTGCTCATATGATCAGTGGTCAATACACTTATTACGATTCCTACGAATCAGAGCATGCTAACATAAGTGGTCATATCAACTCCTTCAGACAAGAATTCAGGATGTTTAAGAAAGAATTTTATATGAGTTTGATTGGTGCCTCCACCACTAATTAGAGCAACTGGCCGAATCCAAAAAGCAGAACAAATGCCAACGAAGTGAGAGCCAATTGCTTTAAAAATGGATCCAGGTCACTTGCCTCTTTTTTCTCCTGAACGGCCTTTGCATTTTTAATTAGCAGGGGAAGCACAAGCAAAAACAAAAATTGTGACGGTGATCGATAATTTTGCATTACATAAACTATCGCAGCTATGAGCCCCACTGATAGCAGTATCCAATGATAAGCAGCCGCTTTTGATCTCCCGATCCGGACAGGAATTGAAAACTTGCCGGCTGAACGATCACTTTCAATATCCCGAATATTATTAACATTTAGCACTCCGGTAGAAAACAAACCTATGCTGATCGCAGGAAGTATAAGTTCGATTCTAATGGACTTCGCAAATAAATAGTAGGATCCCAAAACAGCAACCAGTCCAAAAAAAATAAGTACACTCATATCTCCCAACCCTATGTAACCGTAAGGCTTCTGACCCGCTGTGTAGGCAATGGCCGCTAGAATGGCAGCAACTCCAACCCCAAAGAAGAATAAAAACGATTGCCATTGGAACCCAAAAGCCAGATAGAGCAGGTAAACCCCACTGATCAGCGTTAAACCAACACAAATACCGATAGCCTTGCGCATGGCGGATAAGGTAATAAGGCCAGCTTGAACCGTTCTGGACGGACCTCTACGCTCGTCACTATCCGCTCCGTTTACGGTATCGCCGTAGTCATTCGCCAGATTTGACAGAATTTGCAGGCAAACGGTGGTAATAGCACACCATACCAGTATTTGCCAAGAGAAAAAACCATCGGCAGCAGCTAGAAAAGTACCCATACCGATACTGGCCAATGCCAAAGGAAGGGTTCGTAACCGAAAAGCTGTAATCCATGCCTTTAGCATAAGTAAAGAAACTTAGTTAACTTGACTTTGTTTAACTTACAATAAGTTGATCCCATGAAATATCTATACACCTTTTGTCTATCTATTTCTATCGCTCCTCTAATAGCACAAAAAATTGATACCCCTATATCTATAACCAACTATGAGTCTTTGAGTTTCTACAGTCAACTGCAAAATCCACTTCGTAAGGAATATGTTTACGTAGATCAGTTTAATCAATACATCGATGTGCCGATACAGCCCAATCTCATGATGTTTGGAGCAGCAGACCTTTCTAATTCAGCAGATTTTAGTGGGCAACAATGGATGGGGACGACCTCTACCAGTAAATTTCAGTTTATGAATAAAGAGTTTGAAAGTATCCAAATCTATGATCTGAATGGTGTGTTGCGACAAAACAGAGTTTTTTTTAATATTAAGAACACAAAAGTAGCTACATTCTTTCGGGAACCTTAATCCCTAATAAAGCCATGGCCTGGCTGATGGTTTGGGCCGTCAGACGCGAAAATGCAATTCTGAATTTTAACTTGTGTGTATTTTCTTCATTGAAAATGGAGATTTCCTGATAAAACCGATTATACTCTTTGGCCAATTCATAGGCGTACTGCGCAATAACGTCCGGAGAATAATGATGAGCAGCTTCCTTGATTTTTTCCTTGAAATCACTGAGCAACTTGATGACGCTAATTTCAACCGGCTCAAGGTTTTCTAGTTTGGCCAGTGAATCACCAAGATCATCTAGACCGATCTGAGTAGCCTTTCGGAGTATAGCCGAAATTCTCGCATGTGTATATTGTATAAAAGGACCTGTATGCCCCTGAAACTGAATCGATTCGTTCGGATCGAAAAGCATGCGCTTTTTTGGGTCGACTTTGAGGAGGAAGTACTTCAAAGCCCCGAGACCCAAATTATAATACAGCTCACGGGCCTGATCATCTGTAAATCCTTCTATCTTGCCCAATTCTTTGGTATGCTCTTCAGCCGTATCCAACATTTCCTGCATCAGATCGTCAGCATCCACCACCGTACCTTCCCGTGACTTCATTTTACCACTTGGAAGATCTACCATCCCGTAAGAAAGATGATAACATTCTTTAGCCCAGGCATAACCCAGCTTTTCAAGGATTAGAAACAATACCTTGAAATGATACTCTTGCTCATTACCCACGGTGTACACCTGGCGGGCTATAGCGGGAAAGCCCCTGAAACGTAAAATGGCAGTGCCAATATCCTGGGTCATATACACCGACGTACCGTCGGAACGGAGCAAAAGCTTCTGGTCCAGACCCTTGTCCGAAAGATCCACCCAAACCGAACCATCCTCTTTTTTGAAAAATACGCCCCGTTCAAGTCCTCGTAATACCTCATCTTTTCCCAAAAGGTAGGTGTCAGACTCATAATAGAGCTTGTCAAAGTCTACCCCCATGGTTTCGTAGGTAGTATCAAAACCTGAATAGACCCAGCCGTTCATTTGCTTCCATAGGTCGTAAACCGCAGGCTCCTTACTTTCCCATCTTAAGAGCAAATCTTTAGCTTCTTGAATAAGGGGAGCATTGGCTTCAGCCTTTTTAATAAACGTTTTCAGAATTAATAAAATACCCTGCTCTTCATCACTAACTTCTTTCCCTTCCTTCAATTTTTTATCAATTTGGTTGACCCAATGAAATGGTTTTTTCAGAGAAGATACCCTGTCATCATGTTTGGCATAATCTTCGACCAGTTCGGCTATTTGCTTTTTATATTCCTGATCGAAGCGGACGTAATAATCCCCGACCAGCTTATCTCCCTTTTTACCTGAGGATTCCGGGGTTTCCCCTTCACCAAACTTTAGCCACGCCACCATCGACTTGCAAATGTGGATACCACGATCATTGATAATTTGGACCTTGTGCACGGTATTTCCAGCCGCCTTTAAAATCTCAGAAACCGACCAGCCTAAGAAATTATTTCTTAAATGTCCAAGGTGTAGGGGCTTATTGGTATTAGGGGAAGAGTATTCCACCATGACTTCCTGGCCGGTAGATTCAAGCTTCCCCGGATTAGGATCATCATTTAATCCCTGAAATACGGAGATCCAACATTCATGATTCAAAGACAGGTTAAGAAAACCCTTTACCACATTATATCTGCTGAATAAATCGCTGGTTTCAATGAGCTGCTCACCCAGCTTTTCGGCCGTCTGCTCTGGCCCGGTTTTACTGAAACGTGCTAAAGGAAAGCACACTACGGTATGGGTGCCATCAAATTCTTTTCGGGTGGGCTGTAGCGTGACCTGCCCTTCCGCAAGCTCTGACCCAAAAACCACCTGAAAAGCATCTTTTATTTTTGATATTATTTCTTTTTCTAAAATCATTACAGGTATTACGCCTTTATAATGTTGACAGGATATTTCTCAAAGGTAGCATCGCTGGTAATAATACTCAGGTTTTCTGAAATGGCCTGTGCGATAATTATTCGATCAAAGGGGTCGCGATGATGAACATCTAGTTCTGTTAAAGAATGCAGATGATTAACATTAAGATTCAACAATTCAAAACCACTGTCATCTATAGCTTCCATAAACTTTAAAGGCATATCCAGCTTCCCTACCTGCATTTTAATGACAATCTCCCAATAAGAAATAATACTCACTGCGACATGACTCTTCTGAATTAACTTAGTTAACGACTTAGTAAGACGACTGTCATTTCGAAACCACCATATTAGAACATTCGTGTCAAGCAGAACCTTCTTCATCATCCACACCGTAGAATAAATCCTCAATCTCTTTATTGGTTTCAGGAGAATCCCAATCATCGGCTAGCCAGATTTGACCTTTTAAAAATCCTGGCTTCCTCTTTTTCTTTTTCTTAAGTACTGGAACTAACTTCACCTTAGGTTCGCCGGATTTAGCAATAATTACCTCTTCTCCATTCAATACCGCCTCAATCAATTTTGAGAGATGGGTTTTAGCATAGTGAATATTAACGGTTTCCATAACCTTTTTCTTTAATTAGCTAAGTTAGCTAACCTAAGTAAAAATAAAAAGTTCCGATTGCCATTACCAGTCCAAGACGTACCCGAATATTAACGGAGCCACAATCGTAGCATCGGATTCGATAATGTACTTTGGCGTATTCACATCCAATTTGCCCCAGGTAATTTTTTCATTGGGAATGGCACCGGAATACGACCCATAACTCGTGGTGGAATCGGATATCTGACAGAAGTAGCTCCAAAAAGGAGTATCCGTCCGCCCCAGGTCCTGATAAAGCATGGGCACCACACAAATGGGGAAATCCCCCGCAATACCTCCTCCAACCTGGAAGAAACCTACCCCTTTGTCTTCGGCATTTTCCGTATACCAATTTGCCAGTAAAGTCATATATTCAATCCCTGACTTCATGGTAGATGGCTTTAGCTCTCCTTTAAGACAATATGAAGCAAAGATATTCCCAAGGGTGGAATCTTCCCAGCCCGGAACTACCATAGGCAAATC
>JBCCIX010000287.1:0-5749 GCA_039028075.1 Bacteroidota bacterium
ACAACTACACACCAAATTTCGATCACCGTAGGCATTATCTACTCTACCCACGGTAGGCCAGAATTTTTTGTCTTTGACAAAGTCAATTGGAAATGCTGCTTTTTCCCTGCTGTAAGGCCTATCCCAGTCGGAATTAATCACCACATTAACCGTATGCGGTGCGTTTTTTAGCACATTATTCTCTTCAGTAAATTTACCATACTCTATCTCTCGAATCTCATTTCGGATGGAGATCATAGCATCGCAGAAACGATCTAATTCCACCAAAGGTTCGCTTTCCGTAGGTTCGATCATCATGGTACCTGCTACAGGAAAAGAAACAGTAGGAGCATGGAATCCATAATCCATGAGTCGCTTGGCGATATCTTCAACCTCTATATTTTGTTTTTTGAAAGCCCGGCAGTCGATGATCATTTCGTGAGCAGCCCTTCCATTTTTACCGGTATACAAAACCGGGTAGTGGCCATCCAGGCGTTCCTTAATATAATTGGCATTAAGAATAGCCAGTTCAGTGGCTCTTTTCAGCCCTTTTCGACCCATCATGGCTATGTAGGCATATGAAATGGTGAGTATACTTGCGCTCCCATAAGGCGCTGATGAGATTGAAGTAATCGCTTTTTCCCCTCCGGTAGGCACTACGGAATGCCCTGGTAAGAAAGGCTTGAGCTGTTCGGCAACACCTATGGGTCCCATTCCGGGTCCACCGCCACCATGAGGAATACAGAAGGTCTTGTGTAAGTTCAAATGACAAACATCTGCGCCTATAGCCGCAGGACTTGTTAACCCAACCTGGGCATTCATGTTCGCGCCATCCATATACACTTGCCCACCACTATGGTGAATTAAGTCACATATTTCAATGATGCTTTCCTCAAATACTCCGTGAGTCGAAGGATAGGTTACCATTAATGCGGCTAGATTGTCCTTATGTTGCTCTACTTTTTCTTTAAGATCCTCTACGTCAATATTTCCGAGGTCATCACATTTTACAATGACTACTTTCATACCCGCCATCACGGCGCTGGCAGGATTTGTGCCGTGTGCGGAAGAAGGTATTAGTGTTATATTTCTATGCGTATCTCCTCTACTTTGATGATATGCGCGAATCACCATAAGACCGGCGTATTCTCCTTGTGCTCCGCTATTCGGCTGTAATGAAACGGCAGCAAATCCGGTGATCTCACAAAGCCATTGCCGTAGTTCTTGGAACAACTGCCGGTAACCAGCCGTCTGACTTTCTGGCGCAAAAGGATGAATAGCACTGAATTCCGGCCACGTTACCGGAATCATTTCAGAAGTGGCATTCAGTTTCATGGTACACGATCCCAAGGAAATCATACTATGCACCAAAGACAAATCTTTATTTTCTAATTGCTTAATGTAGCGCAGCATTTCGTGCTCAGACCTGTAGCTACTAAAAACAGGATGAGTGAGATAATCCGTTGACCTCACCAGCGCAGAGGGCCAATTTAATGCTACATTTTCTGCTTCTTCAGCTAAATGAAAATCGGAACTAACACCTGCTGCTTTAGAAAGAAGGTTCAAAATGGTACCGACGTCCTCTAAAGTGGTAGTCTCATCCAGCGAAATACCTACATGGCTTTCATCGAAGTATCTAAAGTTTACTTCATTGCCTTCGGCCAAAGGTCGTATATTTTCAGCGTCTACTCTTACCTTCAGCGTGTCGAAATAGTAGGTATTCATTTGCTCAAATCCGAGTGCTTGTATACCAGAATCTAATAATTTCGTTAAACCATGTATCCGAGTAGCTATTTTCCTTAATCCTTCAGGTCCGTGATATACCGCATACATGCCTGACATAACCGCTAAAAGTACCTGTGCCGTACAAATATTACTCGTCGCTTTTTCACGTCGTATGTGTTGCTCCCGGGTTTGAAGTGCCATTCGATACCCTTGATTTCCCTGTGCATCGAGCGAAGCGCCTATGATACGACCAGGGATCTGTCTTTTGTACTGCTCCTTCGTGGCAAAAAAAGCAGCATGCGGACCTCCATAACCCATTGGTATACCTAATCTTTGGCTGGTTCCTACTACCACATCTGCCCCCATTTCACCTGGAGGTGTCAAGAGCAGTAAACTCATTAAATCCGTGGCTACAGCCACAGAAACCCCATGGTCTCTGGCCGATCCAATCAAAGCAGAAGGGTCTTTTACCTCACCATTATTATCGGGATATTGTAAGAGAATACCGTACAGGTCAGGGTCGGTAAGGTTAAGTTCGTTGAGCTCGCCAATCACTAAATCGATGCCCACAGGCGTTGCTCTTGTTTTGAGCAGCTCAAGTGTTTGCGGGAATGTATTTCTATCTACAAAGAATTTATCGGCATTCTTCTTAGCTCCTTTTCTGGCACCTGCTAACATGGTCATAGCTTCCGCAGCGGCTGTTCCTTCGTCTAGCAGTGAAGCATTAGCTATTTCCATTCCGGTGAGGTCTATAACCATGGTTTGAAAATTGATTAACGCTTCCAGTCTACCTTGGGCGATCTCCGCCTGATACGGAGTGTAGGCCGTATACCAACCCGGATTTTCCAGGATATTCCGAAGAATGACGGGTGGGACTATAGTGTTATAGTATCCTGCTCCTATGTAGGATTTAAAGACCTTATTAGTTTTGGCTAACTCTTTGAAATCATGTAAAAATTCATGTTCACTTTTGGCTAAAGGTAGATCCAATTCTTTTTTTAATCGGATGGGCTTAGGGATCGTTTGATCAATTAGCTCTTCAATTGATCCCGCCTTAACCACTTCCAACATTTTGGCAATCTGCTTATCATTTGGGGCGTTGTGCCTTGAATCAAACCTTTCAAAATTTTGTAGCTCTAACTTCATCCTAATCCCTCATTTAAATACAAATAAATAGCCCTAAAAATTGCACAGCAAACTTAAATACTACGGACTGAAAAATTTTGTAATGCTAACAATAAAATTAGGCGTTGGTTTTTGATTCGATATCTTCTTTATACTACTTTTAATAAGAGCAACTTTTTATTTTTTAGCTTTGACACTACATATGAAAAGTGACTTTATGAAAGAGGTTTTGTTTTTTTTGATCGGTGTTTTCATAGCCGTTGAGGTAAGCAGCCAATCGGAGGAGGATGCTTTAAAGTACGTCGATGGCATTACTAAAGATGAATTGTATGATAAGCTCTCTATTTTAGCCTCAGACGCTATGGAAGGTAGAGATACAGGTGAGAGAGGTCAGAAGATGGCCGCTGCGTTTATAAGAGATCATTTCGAGAAATTAGGGCTAAAGGGTCCCGTAGCTGACCGCAAGGGCGGAGGATACTACCAGAAAGTACCGTTGTACAGGGCAATACCTGGTGACATTTCGATGACTGTTCAAGGCGACTCCTATGCGAATTTTGGAGAGGTAGTTTATTTTGGTTCAAACAATTCAAACGGTACGAAGGAACTCGAGGCAGTTTTTGCTGGCAGGGGTTCGGATGCCGATTTCAAACAAATAAACCCAGAAGGCAAAGCAGTAATTGTGATGGTAAATAATCCCAGAGGTTGGAGAGAGCCAAATGCGCTGGCTATGGAGATGGGCGCGGCTATAACCTTGGTGGTGACCCATAAAAATGATGAAGGTTTCGAGGCCTACAGCCAATTACTAAAGAACTATTTGTCTTCAGGACAATTAAGACTGGAGAAACCGCAATCAAATTCAGAGGACCCCGGGATCTTTTTTATTTCCCCTAGTGTAGCCGCTAAGATGTTAAACACTACCATTGAAAAAATGGTGGAAGCGGGTAAAAACGGCAATCTGAAGAAGATTAAAAAAGGTAAATTCTCTTATAAAACGGAGCAGCAAGTGAAAGAAGTGATGAGCGAGAATGTATTAGGCTATCTTGAAGGTTCAGATTTAAAAGATGAGTTAGTTGTTCTCACGGCGCATTATGATCATATCGGCCGGAACGATGAAGAGATATTCAATGGCGCTGACGATGACGGTTCAGGCACGTCTGCCGTACTGGAAATAGCCGAAGCTTTTGCCGAAGCTACTGCCGATGGGAAAGGTCCTAGGAGAAGCATCCTGTTTATGTTAGTAACAGGTGAAGAGAAAGGTCTGTTAGGTTCCGCGTATTATACTAATAACCCTGTGTTCCCTCTTGAAAGTACGGTGGTAGATCTAAATATAGACATGATTGGGCGTGTAGATCCTGACCATACGGATAATCCTGATTATGTATATTTAGTAGGTTCAGATCGCCTTTCGAGTGAGCTTCATGAGATCAGTGAAAAAGTAAACGAGACTTACTCGAATTTAGAACTGGATTATACCTACAACGATGAGAACCACCCCGACAGAATCTACTATCGATCGGATCACTGGAATTTTGCCAAAAATAATATACCTATCATTTTCTATTTTAATGGGGTGCATGATGATTATCATCAACCGTCCGATACCGTTGAGAAAATTGCGTTTGAACAACTGACGAAGAGAACTAAATTGGTATATCACACCGCCTGGGTTTTGGCCAATAGGGACGAACGTGTTGTTGTGGATAAGATCCAGGATCAGGAAATAAGTAATAACTAATCTCAGTTACGAGAAGATAAAGGATAGGATGATGAACTAAGGCAAAAGGTTTTGGTCGTAAAAACTTCGCGCTTCCACTTTCCAGCCATTGTCGGTGTTGTCACCAACAATCTTTCATCCTAGTCTTCATGATGCTTCAGCGACATAAGGTTAGTTTTGCGTTCTTCATAAAAAGAAACTAAAGAATCAATCTTGTTTGGTTTTCGTCTTATTAATCATGGAAGCTTGCAATTAGACGTAGGCCAGTTCTACCCCTTAAGGTGAAATGATCAATAAACAGAATGAAAACAACTTTACCCAAGAAAAACTATTTAGCCATGAATACTCAAGCAGTAAAACAGACGCTTCACGAATTAATAGACCAGATAGAAGATGAAGAGTTATTAGCTATTTATTTGCAGCTACTAGAGCGAGAGTTGAGAAAGAATACAACAAGTGATTTTTTTAACACTACAGAATCAGAACTGATAGCCAGGGCAAAAGCATTATTGAAATCGGTAAGAGAAGGTAATACAAGAAGCATCACAGAATTTAGAAAGGACGTGGAAGCGTGGAAGAACAAACGAGCTATTTAGTAGAAATTACCCCTTCAGCCATTGTTGGTGTTGTCACCAACAATCTTTCACCCTAGTCTTCATAATGCTTCAGCGACATAAGATTAGTTTTGCGTTCTTCATAAAAAGAAACAAAAGAATCAATCTTGTTTGGTTTATCGACGCATAATGGTAAAAGGTTATAGTTGGATGTAGACCCCGTCTAGGCAATGAATACTGAGATAGTAAAACAGACGCTTAAACGTAATAAATAACCTACCATATCGGTTAGCCTCAATAAGACAGAAATATCTGACCTTAGTTTTAAAAGACAGTTTTTACCGAGTTGTTGAATAACTAGCTGATGTCTTTTCAATTGTAACGCTTCACGATCCCCATCACCTGGGCCAGATATCCGCCACCAAATAAATTGACATGAACCAACAACGGATAAAGATTGTAAATATCCAGCCTCTCCTGCCAGCCAGGGTCTAATTTAAAAGCATCCGTGTAAGTTTGGTAGAATTCTTCCGGAAGCCGCCCGAAAAGTGTGGTCATCGCGATATCTGTTTCCCGGTGGCTGTATGAAACTGCTGGATCTATCAATACAGGTTGACCAAAATTATCCGTCATAATATTACCACTCCAGAGG
>JBCCIX010000288.1:0-5739 GCA_039028075.1 Bacteroidota bacterium
ACCTATTTTGCCAATATTTATTTCTGAATCGCTGAGTGAATATCACTTTAGGAATAACCCAAAACTGCAGCACGAACAAATTATAAAGTCTAAAGTAACAGGCGTAGGAATTGATGACGGCACGGTGGTATCTCAGTTTATTGGTTCCTCTTTTCAGGAATACAACTTTTATCAAAACTGGCTGAATATTGTAGGTAAGGAGTTCATATCTCCCATTGCAGACGGCTGGAAACTTTACTATGACTATGACCTTACGGACAGCGCTGAAGTGGATGGCCATTACTGCTATCGCTTAGATTTTTTCCCTAGAAGTGAGCAGGACCTGGCCTTTAAAGGTACTATGTGGATTACCAAAGCGGAATATGCCTTGCGTCAAATGGATGCAACCATTTCGTCAACAGCCAACTTGAATTTTGTGGAGAAAATTAAGATCCAGCAGGAGCTGGAGCCGACGAGTGCCGGACCTTGGATACCTTCCAAGAATAGGATTTTGATCGACATAGGTGAAGTGGCGGATAATATGGCTGGGGTCCTGGCTAAATTCTACACGTCGAATAAAAATATCGTAGTGAATGAGCCAAAAGACCAAAAGTTTTACATGCGTCCCATTGAGGTTTCGGAAGACTTTAGGATTGGAAGTGATGATACTTATTGGGATAGCCATCGCCATGAGCCGCTTAGCCCCACAGAGTTGAGTGTGTACCAAATGATCGATACGCTTAGAAATATACCTGTGGTTAAAACCTACACTGAGATCTTTAAGATTATCGTTAACGGATATAAAAAGGTGGGCAAATTTGATGTAGGTCCTTATTTATCAGCTTACGCCAATAATAATGTGGAAGGCCACCGTTTGCAGTTGGGTTTTCGCACCAATATCGATTTTAGCGATAAATGGATCGTAGGCGGACGTGCGGCTTATGGATTTTCGGACGAAAAATGGAAGTACAATGGTTTTATTACACATATACCCGACCGAAAGCGTTGGACCACGTTAACGGCCTCCTACACGTACGATCTGGACCAGGTTGGTCTTACCAGAGAAGATTTGATTGGAAACAGTGTCTTTCTAGCGGCGACACGTTTTGGGGATTTAACCAGGCCGTATTACTACCATCAGGCCAAGTTTACCGCCAGACGTGAGTTGTTCCGAGGTTTTACGCAAGAGATTAGCATGCGTCACTTCGATTTCGAGCCGGTTTACGGCTTTGCATTCACTTCGGATGCCGGTAGTGACGGTCCCGTCCAGACTGATTTCACTACCACCGAGGTTACGGTAGAAACAAGATATGCTAGAGACGAGATCTTCGTTCAAAATGACAATCAGCGCATCAGCTTAGGTACGCTGAAATGGCCGATTTTTACCTTGCGCTACACCCGGGGGTTGAAAGATGTGCTAGGCGGAGATTTTGATTATAATAAGATCACCTTCAACGCAGAGAAGGACATAAAAATGGGATTTTTTGGTACATCAACGGTATCCTTAACCGCTGGACATGTGTTTGAAACCGTTCCGTACCCTTTATTACGAGCTCACATTGGAAATGAGTCTGCTTTTTATACTACGGCCGCATTCAATCTGATGAATTTTGGAGAGTTTGTAAGTGATACCTATGCTCAGGTACAGTACTATCATTATTTCCAGGGCTTTTTACTGAATAGAATACCGCTTATGAAAAAGCTAAAGTGGCGGCTCCTGGCCACAGCAAATGTGCTTTATGGTGATCTATCACAAAATAATCAAGATATTATCATTCAAACTGAAGACCCTATCGGTGTATTGTCGAGCGACCCTTATGTGGAGGTAGGCTATGGAATAGAAAATATCTTTAAGTTTATTAGAATAGATTTTTTACACAGGCTTACTTATCTTGATCGACCTGATGTAGATAAGTTTGGGGTTAAGGTGAGTTTTCAGTTCATATTGTAGATGGCCTGTTCTTATTCAAATCGTTCTTAACCCAACTTGCAGATTTAAAGGATATGCCCCTGAACTGAATATCTACCGGACAATTTAGTAGCTGGCGACTATCCAGATTATATTGAGCGAGGGCTATACTATAATCACGGTATTTATTGACCGTCTGAAGCGTGTAGGCATTATACACCTTTAAGCCCGTGTATGCGTGAATGGCAGAGAATTTTTCTTTAAGTGCCACGGGTTCAAAGAGAAAATTCAAGTCTTCATCCAGCACCATTAACCAACTGATACTGTCCGGATAAGGTATCTCGTAATGCACGTTAAAAGGGGCACTGGTGGACAAGATAAGCTCGTCTTTACCATCCTGATCGATATCAAAAATTTGGCTTACTGTTGTCCGCACCCTACATCTCGGTGATTGTCGCAGCTGGGGTTAAGGGCGAAAATTGCCCGGGGTTCTATGGCATATGACCCATCCAGACCAATGATTAAGTAGGGATCGGGGCCTTCAAGAAAGGCTTTGCCGTAAAATCTGACGTAATGATCAATTTTTTCCTGGCGTAAATTTACTTTACTTAAGAAGAACTCATTTTGAACTACGGGTTTTTGATAAATGTCAAAATAGGTGAGGAATGCTGAATCAGACCTGAAAGTAAGGGTCCGGATGTTCTTAGTCCCGTTACCGTTGTAGTCGTGGGTAAAAACGCAGTGGTTTAAGCCCATTTCACCGGCGATATTGTACTGGTCAATGACACTGCCTGGCTTACCATCTAAAGTGAATATTTCATAAATACCAGAGTCAGAGGAAAGGCCTTGAATTAATCTGTTCCGCTTCTCCGTCCCCATTAAGGTCTTTAAACCACAATCCCGCATTTTTGTCAATTTGTTTTTGCTCAATAAGGACAGTACGGTATTTTACCACAGGATTAGGAAAAAAATAGAGTATACCTAGTGTAATCACTATCGCCAGTGTAAAAGGCGAAAGAAGTATTCGGCCTACATTGTGTTTTCTAAGCATCTAAAGAATAACGTAAGTCAATTTTTCAACGTCAAAAAACCCGTAAATTCCTTTCGACCGTCTCCCGGATCAAAAGTGTAATAGTAAGTGCCTGAGGGTAGGATTCCTCCACTTCCAAGGTTAGACCTTCCGATAAATATTCGATCGGCATTGTTGTACCCGCTAATTTCAAATACCCGGTCGCCCCAACGATTAAACACGATAAGACGATTATTTGGAAGTAAGTCGCTATTTTCGATCTGCATGTAGTCGTTAAGATTATCCCCGTTCGGGGAAATAGCGTTAAAAATTTCCACTTCAAACTCGAAGGGCGTTTCATCTGACAGAATAGTGATTTCAACACGGCCGATGTTTGATGCCAGCCCGTCGTTATCGGTAATGGTGTATGTAAAGAAATCATTGTTAGTGGCGCTTCCATTATGGGTGTAGGTTACACTTCCCATTCCGTCGTAGGTTAGGTAACCGTGCTGTGTGGAGTCGATAAGCATAAAAGTGGATAGGTCCAATATGCCGTCGGCATCCGTATCATTTTCAGTAACATTCAGGGTTGCGGTACCGCCATTTTCTACGGTAAGCGTATCATTTTCCGCTACAGGAGGAAATAACTCAATAATTTCCGTAAGTCGTAAAGTTAAGCTGGTCGTACCGCATACTACTTCGAAGATATAGCGGAAGTTGGTGGTTATATTGGACGTTACGGTGGCGGGAAATAGGCAGTTATCGATACTTCCACCGGCGTTGACCACGGTAAATTCGTCACCCACCTGAGGGTTAAAACCTACCGATATATCCAGATTTCCGGTTAAGAAGGCATTTCCCGATATACTCAGTACGTCATGTTCTACATCGGGTGTAAGACCATTTAATTCCAGTTCAATAGTGGCCTCATCTTCCATTTCAAAAGCGCCTGAAACATTAAGGGTTCCCGGTGAAGCTCCGGGAGCAAAGATGCCTTGGTTGGTGTAGAGTAAGGTCGGTGGCAAGTCGATCGTGCCCATACCCTGAACTCTTCCTTCCAAGCCATTATCAAATGAATTATTGAAAGCCAACGTTCCTGTGGGTAGATTGATAGTTCCCGAATCATTGATCAGAGGTAGGGAGAACGAGGTTACGTTGTCGACTGATTTAACGATCGTGCCCTTATTGTTGATGGCTCCTCCAACCCCGGTTTGCTGAATGAGTGAACTAGCTTGCAGGTCGATTAACCCATCATTATTTATTACTCCGTCGTTCAGGGTCACCGTACCATTACCTATCCAGTTGAGTGTACCTTGATTATCAATTGAAGTCCCTTCAATAATACCTTTTCCGGCCGAGCCGATGAAATTGAGTAGGTCTTGATTGACGAGTGTTCCGCCGCCCCGAATGTTTGAGGTTCCGGTAATATTTACTCCGCTACCACTGAAATTGAGCGCAGATAAAGTACCGTCGTCCACTTGTATATTTCCACTGAGGTTAAAAGTTCCTTCCAGTTCACTGGTGATGTTTCCAATCAAACGTGTCAAGAATGTGGACTCCAAGATCGCTCCCGCGGCAATCGAGTACGTCCCTTCTTCCATTTCCAACTCTACGTTTAGCGTAAGCGTACCTTCGGATACCTCGATAGTTCCGTTCTGGTTCTTCAGCGGCAAACTTATGGTGGAGGTAGTTGCCCCCTGCGACTTACGCAAAATACCAGTATTCTCAATTACACCACCGGCCCCGGATCGTTGAATAAGTGAACTCACCTGAAAGTCAATCAAACCGCTGTTATTGATGGTACCGTCATTCAGAGTTACCGTGCCGTTGCCCAGCCAATTCATTGTACCCTCATTTTGAACGGTAGTACCTCCACTAATATTCTTACCTGAAGCGCCGGTGATATTGAGAATGTTTTCATTAATCAAAACACCACCTCCGGTTACGTTGGCGATACCACCGACGGTCAAGCCATCACCGCTAAAATTGACGGTCGGGCTGGTTCCTTCTGCAATTACAATGCTGCCTGTAAGTTCTAAGGTGCCTTCCGGTGCACTTTCGATGTTCCCGACCAGATTGGTCAACGCGCTTGACCGCAGAGCTAACCCATCGGCAATAACGTAGGTACCGCGGTCCAGGGTTAATTCCACATTGTTGAGCAGCGTGCCGGCCTGCACTTCAATAGTTCCATCTACATTGTTGAAAGGCAATGAGAGCTTAGTTTGACCATCGCCTATACTTTTTCGGAAGGTACCCGAGTTGCTAATAGCCCCACCGGTGCCAGATCGTTGAATAAGTGAGCCTACCTGAAGGTCAATCAATCCACTGTTATTGATGGTACCGTCGTTCAGGGTCACCGTTCCAGCACCAAGCCAATTCATTGTACCCTCATTTTGAACGGTAGTACCTCCAATAATACCCTTGCCTGAAGTGCCGGTGATATTGAGAATATTTTCATTAATCAAGATACCACCCCCGGTTACGTTGGCGATACCGCCTATGGTTAAGCCAGTACCACTAAAATTGATAACGGGACTAGTTCCATCCGCTACCACAATGCTACCTGCAAGTTCTAAGGTACCTTCAGGCTCACTTTCGATGATCCCGACCAGATTGGTCAACGCGCTCGACCGCATAACCGACCCATCGGCAATAATGTACGTGCCTCGGTCCATGGTTAATTCCACATTGTTGAGCAGCGTCCCGATTTGTACGTCAATGGTTCCATCTACATTGTTGAAAGTCAATGAGAGCGTAGTTTGACCATCACCTACACTTTTTCGGAAGGTACCAGAGTTGTTAACGACTCCACCGGTACCAGATTGTTGAATGAGAGAAGGCA
>JBCCIX010000289.1:0-5731 GCA_039028075.1 Bacteroidota bacterium
CACCGAACCGTATAGGTACAACCCCACGATAAATTTCCACTCGTTCAATGAGGTTGACGGGCACATTGGCGAGACCATTGATATAACCCATGGCATCCATCGGGATACCATTTAGAAACATCCGGATTTGATCATTAGTTAATCCATTCAATGAAAACTGCGAGCCGGACCCAAGCCCCCCACTTCTCTGGATATTAACTCCCTGAGTTCTAGCAACTACCTCTCCTAAATCAGCTGTTTGCACCTTTGCAATCCTTGTTTCCACCACTGTAATGGCCTGCGCTGACTGTACCAACTCTTCTACTTTTTCAGATCTTCCTTCTACAATTACCTCATCAAGCCGCTTCACATCTGTGGACAAAATGATATTTTCTGTCACTGTTTCGTTTGGCCGAATGGTTATTGCTTGCTTCTTTGAAAGATAACCCGTCGACGAAGCAACGAGTGTATGGCCACCTTCAATGATTTCTTTGATTTCAAAATATCCTGACTCGTCCGTCACACTGCCCCGGCTAGTTCCTTTGATAGCTACTGTTGCGAAAGGGAGCGGTTCATTATTATCATCTTTTAGGTAGCCTTGAAGGTTACCTTTTCCTTTTTTTCGTTCTACTTTGACGGTGATATCAGTGCTTGTAGCACGAAGGATGATTTGGTGATCCCCCCATAGGTCCCTAATGATCTTCCCAAGTGCCGTTGCCACATATGCTTTTGAAATTTTTCGGTTTGCAGGAATATCCGCTGATCTGAAATTAATCGTACAGTTCGCTTCATCCATCAGTCGGTCCAGTGCTTCACCAACCGATTCATTCCTGAATTCGATACTGATTTTCTTTTCTAAAAGGGACTGTTGTGCATTGACTTGTGTCCAAACCAAAAGCAACAGAAGTAGTACAATATGACCTCTAATTCGATTCATCGTAAGTAGTGGGTAGACGTGGTTCGAATTAGCGGATGATCACTTTCTTACCCTCAATCTGGTAATCGAAGCTTCCCATAAAAGCGAGTCTTTCCAATGCTCCGGTAAGTGGAGGGTTATCAAGGGAGAGGTTGAATCTTTCGTCAAGAAGTTGTTGATTCCTTACGGTCACTTGCACATCAAACCAGGGCTCTAGAACCGAGATAATCTCTTTCAGTGTCTTATCTTTTAACACCAATCTGTTGTCCTTCCAGGCAGTCAAGGCCAATGCATAGACTTTATCGGTTTTGATTTCTTTGCCGGTACCCAACACCGCCCTCTCGTTGAGCGTGAGTGTAACCTGATTTTCTTCCTTGCCCTTTTCAGAAAAGGCTACCTTCCCGCTCGTCACAATGATCTCGGTCCCGCCTTCTTCCTTCGTATTAATGTCAAAAGCAGTTCCCAGCACCTCCGTTCTGGTGTCTTCGGTGTAAATGATAAAGGGGTGTTCGGTATCCCGGGCGACATTAAAGTGGGCATGCCCCGATAAAAACACCACTCGTGCCTCACCCTCAAATTTTTCCGGGACCTTTATCTCCGTTTCATAATTCATCCGTATCGTGGAACCGTCGGAGAGTTTAACGGTCCGCTTTTGACCTCTTTGGGTTTGGATGGAGGTATAATCTTCAAAGAAGGCCAGATCATTACCATGCTGAACCGGTTCAACGAAATAGTTATAGGTGAAGAATCCAACTGCAAAAAGAATAACTACTGCCGCCGCATAGCGCATCACCCGCTGATACAAGGGGACCACACGCGCTGGTTTCTCCCGGATGGCCGGGCTAATGTTCTTCCAGAAATGGGCTTTCATTTTCTGCGCCAGTTCATCCGGTAAATCAGAGGGCGCGTTTTTTTCGGAGGCCAGATGCGCTTCCACTTGTTTCCTTTCTTCGGGAGTACACTGATTATTCAGGTATTTCTTGAGCAGGTCGGGAGAAATGTCCATAACTTTAATTTGATACTACCCTTCGGTTGCATGAACGCGGTGTATCCACTACCTAGAAATGAAAAAAAATAAAATCAATTGCTGACGACCGAGAAAAGATTTTTTGATTTGGAATAACCCGCTAAAAATACCCTTTACATTCCCTAAAGAGCAGTTCTCAGTTACTCCCGCCAAATGCCTGGCAGGGTAGTTTTCAGCTTTGAAGAAAAATCTTTTCTCGGTCGCTTTAAAGGCACTTTTTTCTTGTTCAAAAAATTTAGTCGGACACCAGTAAAAATTAATGTATATACTGAAGCCAAAGGTTGACTTCTAGTACTAAAAACAGATGAACAACTACCTTTAGGCTAAGAAGGTCAGTAGCAGTATCGTGCTTACCGATTGGTATTCCTTAAGGTTGGAACGGAGAAACTTGAGCGCTTTGGCCAGGTGATTTTCTACGGTGTTCTCTGAGATCAAAAGGGCTGAGGCAATTTCCTTATTAGTTAATCCTTTTACTCTACTCAACTCATAAACCCTTCTACATTGACAAGGTAGCCGATCGGTCAGCTGATCCACCTTATCTTTCAATTCGTTGAAGGCCAATTCATTTTCCGTGCAATGAGCGGATCCACAATAATCGAACAGGTGGTTTTCCAATCGGTCTTTTCGAATGGCTATTTTCCGGTTATGTTCAAGCAAGGCCAACTTCACCGCTCCCACCAAATAGTTCTCAACAGAACCCTGGATTTGAAGTGTATCTTTCTTTTCCCATAACGACACAAAAACATTTTGAATGATGTTTTCTGCCGTACTGTAGTCCTTGGTATATCGATAAATAATCCGGCAAAGCTTTATCACATAAAGATTGTAGACCTCCTCAAATCCTTCAGGAGTGGTAATTTCCGGTTCACCTTTATTTCTATTTGCCTTACCCTTAAACATGGTACATTAACTGATCTGTTCGCCGAACTCAAGAATCCCAATCTCAGCTATTTAGAATCATTTTAAAGAACAAAAGTAGGTTTCGGCAAAGAATGAAACAAATAGGTGTATTAAATTGGTCGATAGCAACAACTAAATCCGAGCGATGAAAGATCTACGTCTGACTTTGAAGGCTTGTTTTATGAAGTGCACAGATCATTTTCTGCTCTTCCCTTCCCCTGGCAGTTTTAATGGCTTTTAAAATGATCCTATGACGCGTCTCAGTATTTAGTATCGTTTTCTTTTGAAGGTTCTAAGAATTTCTGAATGTTCAATGGATTGGGTCATTCGTGGATAGCGTTAAATCAGGCTTGAAGCTACGGGTAACCTAGAGTGGGCTGAAAGATGGGTTTTAAGAGACTTCAAGGCCGTGGACATCTGTGGCAAACAATGGGTTGATCTTAGTCATAGTCTATCACCCAGGACCATCCTATTTCGCCAAACCCGGTGGACAGTTGATTTTTTCTTTCCAGTTCTTGATCCTCTTCGCCGTCCGGGTTAAAGTGTTCATCCATATTTACCCATCCCATTGGTCGGTCTTTCAGTTTCTTAAGTGCACTGGCTACTACGCCAATACCTTTTAATCCCAGTGTAAGCCATTGGTTGGTTCCTCCCAGTAAGTTGATGACATCACTGCCCGTATTACTTCCGAGGAAACCACTTATTTCACCTAAGACATCGCCTGCGGAACGAACTGATTTTCTTGAATGCATCACCCACAGCCGCGCCTTAACCGAGAAATCCTTAGGCATCTCGCGTTCTAGTACAAATAATCCATCGGCACCGTCTCCCTCCGGAACAAATGATATAAAATTATCAGCTGGCCTTCTTACCCTGATAGGCCGACCATCCGGCACCACGGTTATGGCCATTTGATCAGGATTGTCTGGCATTTCGGTGGCAAAAACAAAGTATATCTTCCAGCTCTTTTTGTTCCTCTCTAAATCAAAAAAGTTAAGTTCCAGTCTTATCCTATCCATTATTCGTTTTTAAGCAGTTATTGACTTAATATACTCATAAGATAATTTCTCGTTTCAGGTCCATACTTACCATCTATCTCCAGAAATCCACTGTCTGACTGTGCATCCATGACTGCACCAGCCGTTCTTGGCCCAAAATCTCCATCAGTAGTTCCGGCTTGATATCCTGCTGTTTTCAAAGCATGTTGTAAGTGCTTAACGGAATCGCCGGTGTCGCCGCTTTTCAGTGGCGGGTCGGGAAACTGAAGCTTTCTGCGAGCCGAGAGCCTTCTAAAACCCAAAACGGTATCAGAAGGATAGCCTGATATAGAAACTTGATTGCCTTGGTTTCCCCCTAAACAATAGACTCGTGAGCCGTCCTTTGAAAAACCAAAGAAAAAGCCGACGTGTCCTTTCCAGGACTGTCTGCTTTCTCTCCAAAAAATAACCACGTCTCCGGGTTCAGGATGTTGATCTACGTTAATCCCGACCTGTAGCCACGATCTTGCGTTGGCTTTATTGGTGCGCTTCAAACCCGCCTTAAAAGCCACCCAATTTACAAATGTGCTACACCATGGTACCTCGTCAGAACTTACACCCACTATTCCTGATTCTTCAGCATAACGCAATATTCTGTTATTATTTGCAGCACCCTGAATCTCTTTTTGACCTAACTCTTTAACTGCAACTTGGATGAGTTTATCCATGCTTTTTTACTACATTTTCCTCAGAATCCGTGGTAAGCCTAATTTTACGCGTACAAATACGATTTTACTAAGTTATCTCCTATATTGACATGATCATTTTCTACAGATTCTAGCGCTTTTTTTACCGCGTAAATAAGGGAATTATTGATATAAGGTTTGATCAAAAAAGCTTTGGAATTAACCTGCTTAGCGGCCGCTATTAAGGATAAGTTGAGTTCGTCGTGAACAAATATAATCGGCGTATTTCTTAAAGCTTTATCCTTCTGCATAATGTCTGCCATGGTTATGCCATCCATAACTTCATGTTGAATATGGCTTATGACCAGAGATGGCCTCACTCGTTTAGCCAAAGCCAACGCCTCTCTACCGTGTTCAGCGTAGCTAAAATTAAGTTGGAAAGAAGACAGCATACTGGCCATTAGCCTTTTCTCTTTCTCCGATTTGTTAATGATTAATACAGATCCTGTCATAAGCCTAAGTTTATAAATTTGGACTATGAATGTAAGTTCAATTCAGAACACAGGATGGGTCTACAATCAAACTAACCGGATGGGCTTAAACCTTAACTAATTGGTTATCAAGCACAAGAAAAAAAGAAACTAAGAGAGGCGTAAGTAAATATGCTTATGCTTTTGAGTAAAATTACTTACGTGACGAGTTAGACTATGCTCAAACGCATACCGGACCTGGTTAACCTTATTTTTAAGCAGTATCTTATCCATAAGGTTAAAAAGATATACTAAACGGTCTCTTTATCTAGATTGAATTGCCTGTTGCTTACTTTAACTGTGATTAATTTTTATTTAATAAAAGATGTTTGTGCTCTCCAATCGCAAAAGAATGTTGACTCTGGAGCCTTTCAGTTCGAAGTGTCTGTATCTGAAGGCTCAATGAGCAACTATTTCAGCTTTTTTTAGTGTGCGTGCAAGACGGCGTAAAAGGTGAAAATACATGAAAAACCAATCATGAAAATAGTTACGTTTTTAGCTTAGGTAAATAGCTTTAATGACCCGGGCTTACCAGGTCTCTACCGATTGAGTAAATTGTTTTATTATTGCAACACTGTTGCAATAATCCGAAGGCCTAATTAAACTTGCTGGTGCCGGAAAAATGCTAATTTAGGCAACTGGGTGTGAATAGATGTAATTGTTGAGGATATGAAATTCGATGTTATCGTTGTAGGAGCTGGTCCCGCTGGGCTTGG
>JBCCIX010000290.1:0-5710 GCA_039028075.1 Bacteroidota bacterium
AGAAAGCGCTTATATCGTTCATCTTGCATCACAGAAGGAATGGCGCGTTGTGGCAGTGTTGTAGCACTTACTTCTATCATTTTAGCGTTGTCAATGGTGCGGCAGAGCTTGTTGAAATCGGCATCGAAATCCCGGTTGTAATATTCTGCCCATCCACATCGTGCTCCGGGCCAGGGAAATTCCTTAGAGATACCTTTTAACGAAATACCCGGGACGTCGCCGATTACCTCAGCCATGAGCGCTGTTTTCGCGCCGTTATAAATCATGTTTTGATAGATCTCGTCAAAGACCAGAAACAGGTTAAACTCTTTTGCGATATGTACAATGCGTTTTAAAACACTTCTGGGATACACCATTCCGGTGGGGTTGTCCGGATTGATGACCAGAATGCCCACAATACTGGAATTATATTTGACCTTCATGTAAAGATCATCCAGGTCGGGATACCAGGAATTTGCAGGATCTAAGTTGTAGGTGATCGGATGTGAATTCGCGTGAGCGGCCTCCGCCGAAGAATGGGTGGAATAGGCTGGAGAAGGGCCTATTACACGGGAAGTAGGCCGTAGAAATTGATACATTTTTGCGATAGCATCACCCAGCCCATTGAAAAAAGTAATGTCCTCTACTGAAATTTGAACACCCCCCAGGCGGTTGGTTTCCGCGGCCAGATATTCTCGTGTTTGTAACAAACCCTTGGAGTGGCTGTAGGCGTAGGTCTTATCCTCGTGGAGTAATTCCACGATTTTGTCCTTCATCCATGCGGGGATTTTTAGATTTTTTTGAATAGGGTCACCTATATTCTCCCAATGCACCTTATGCCCCAACAGGACAAGTTGCTCCGCTTTCCTAACGATGCCACGTATCTCATAGGAGAGTTCGTCCGCACCTTGTCGTAGTAGGTTTTGTCTCATAGTATTACTTTCAACCAATGAAGGTAATAAGATTACCAAAATCACAACGTGATTTGTAGATATTTGCCTGTAAACGGTAGTCAGTGCAAGAATATCAAGAGACCATACGTTATTTATACAGTCAGCTTCCGATGTTTCAACGCGTTGGCGGCAGTGCTTTTCGAAAGGATCTGACCAATACCATCAAGCTTTGTGAGGCGCTAAATTTTCCGCAGCATCAATTTAAATCTATCCATGTAGCAGGAACTAACGGCAAGGGAAGCTCTTCCCACATGCTAGCTTCTGTACTCCAACATGCCGGCTATAAAACAGGCCTCTATACGTCACCCCATTTAAAGGATTTTTCGGAGAGAATTCGACTGAATGGCAAACCGGTAGAGCCCTCTTTTGTTGTAGATTTTGTCCAGAGAATGAAGCCCTACATTGAAGAATTAGCGCCTTCCTTCTTCGAAATTACGGTAGCGATGGCTTTTGAGTATTTTGCGCAGCATCAAGTGGACATCGCAGTGATTGAGGTAGGTATGGGGGGAAGACTGGATTCGACCAATGTAATTCTGCCTGAGGTAAGTTTAATCACTAATATTTCAATGGATCACAGCCAATGGCTTGGCGATACGCTGGAAAAAATAGCCACAGAGAAGGCGGGTATCATCAAACAGTTTGTACCTGTAGTAATTAGCGAGCGTCAGCCCGGAGTGGATAAAGTTTTTGCACAAAAAGCCCAGGAGAATCGATCGGTCTTATATTTCGCTTCGGATAATGTAAGGCTCACCCAAGTTAACCGCCACTACGAATTGAAACTTGAGTCAGGCAAAGTTTTAAAGATACAACCTGATCTACATGGAGATTATCAAAAGCAAAATATGTACGGTGTTTTACACACCCTTAACGTCTTGGGTCAACGTGGTTTTATGATTAAAGACCAGGATATAGAAGCGGGGCTGGCTAACGTGGTTGAGAAGACGGGGTTAAAAGGAAGGTGGCAAGTGCTGAATAAAATACCTAAGGTAATTTGTGATGTAGGTCATAACGAGTCCGGGGTGGCAAGGAATGTCGCTCAGCTAGATAAAGAGATTTATGACCGCTTGATTATGATTTGGGGAGTAGTTCGGGATAAAGATATTTCAAAAATACTGGAGTTGTTACCGAAGAAGGCCGACTACTTTTTCTGTGAAGCGGATATTCCACGGGCTATGCCGGCTGAAAAGTTGGCCTTAGAAGCACAAAAAAAAGGGTTAAAAGGAGAAGCGATGCGGGATGTCAATGAGGCCTTGGCCAAGGCCCTAAAATCAGCTTCAGGAAAGGATTTGATCTTTATTGGTGGCAGCACTTTTGTGGTGGCTGAGCTTGATGACTTATAGAGACTGTTGTTACGCACGGAGGAGCTCGGGTTGTAGGGCAAAGCTTGCGGAAGAAGCTACCAGAATCACCGTATCGTGGGTCAGGGAAGCTTTAATTCCATCATGATCAGAGATTAATAGGTTGCGTTGCAGTTTCGCAATTTCACACAAAGGTTTAAAAAAGTACGTGAATGCTGACCCACGGAGACTACAAAAGTTTTCAAAACTATTGTAGTCTACACAATGGCTTTTGTAGTCTTGCAAAATGGCACGGGGTAAGTTAAAGCGATTTGCAGAAAATAGAACCAGGTACAACGTGATAGAGCCTGGAAAACCCCTTTTTGACACTGTAAAAGGCAGTTGGAACACACATTTCGCTAACCGGAATCCGATTACGCTTGAGCTCGCCTGTGGTAGAGGAGAGTACACGATAGGGTTGGCCCGCTTATTTCCCAACCGAAATCACATTGGTGTCGATCTGAAGGGCGATCGTATCTGGAAGGGTGCTGGCGTTGCGCTGCAAGAGGGCCTGGATAATGTCGCCTTCTTGCGAATCCATCTCCTGGAGCTCGCGCGATTCTTTGAACCGGGAGAAGTAGATGAGATTTGGATCACCTTTCCGGATCCACGACCTAAGGACAGAGATGAAAAGCGTCGGGTTACCCATACACGGTACTTTGATACCTACAAATCAGTTATTAAAAAGAACGGATGGGTCAGGTTGAAAACAGATAATACGGGGCTCTTTGAATATTCATTGGAGGTACTGAAAAGTCGTAACGACATTAAAGATCTGGAGCATACCTTTGATTTATATCGTTCGGATCTTAGGCCCGAAGGTTATGAGATACGTACAAAGTACGAAGCGAAGTTTCGTGCGGAAGGACATGATATTAAGTATTTGAAGTTTCGCTTTGCCTAAGATTTTAGCTTAGCTTTGTACTACCCACATGAAGGAGTTGTTTTTTAAACCTAACATTAAAAACAATACCGAGTGAAGCTTTCTTTCTAAGCCAGGCCTCATCCCGATAGCTATCGGGACCTCGTCCCGATAATTTTCGGGGCAGGTTAACAGTGGAAGGCTGAAATTGGGAGCAGCTCAAATCCTTGTATTTCAGGGGTTTAAAAATGTCTTCATGTGGGTTTATTTCCTAATCTTTTCCATCAGTGTATCGCGATATTTGGCACCGATGGGTAAGTGCTTCCCATTGACCTTGATCTGATTCCCTTCTACATATTCCATATGGTCCAGGTTAGCGATGAAGGATTTGTGTATTCTGAGAAAGCTTTGATTCATCTTCGCTTCAAGATCTTTCATGGTGGCATGAATCACAAGATTATGATCCTTACTGAAAAGCTTAATGTAGTCGCCTGCACTTTGTAAGTAATAAATAGTGTGTTGATCAATGTTGTAGGTGCGCTTATCGGCTTTCACTACCAATTTTTTGTTGGTATTCGTGCTCGTATAACTTTCATATTTCCGGATTGCTTTTAGGAAGCGTTCGTAGGCTACGGGTTTTACCAGGTAATCAACTGCACTTAACTCAAAACCTTCAACGGCAAAATCAGGGTAGGCGGTAATGAAGATGGTGGCGGGAGGATGTGGAGTTTGTTTTAGGAAATCTATCCCAGAAAGCTCTGGCATGTTTATGTCAAGGAAAAGGAGATCCACGCGATTATCCACAAGAAACGCCTTGGCCTCAATCGCATTAGCAAATGCTTGAATCAGTTCCAAAGACCCGGTATTCTTAATGAAACTAATAATGACCTCCCTGGACAAAACTTCGTCGTCTATCACTACACAACTAATCATAAATCCAACGTAAGATAAATTTTAAACATAGTTTTATTTTCTTCGATCTCTAGTGAATGCCTGTCCTTGTACAATAGTTGAAGTCGTTTCTTCACATTTTCAAGTCCGATTCCACCCTCGCCGGGTGCGTTGTTTGTTTTTCCCTTGCTGTTTACGGCTCGTAGTGAAAGCCCGTTGCCTGAAAGATTTAAATCAAAATGAGCGTAAGCACCTGCTACCTTACCACTCACGCCGTGTTTGAAACTGTTCTCAAAAAAAGTGATTAAAATTAGCGGTGCAATCTCATGGTTTTTAAAATCTCCGGTGGACTTAAACCGAATATCGGCATTCTCTTCGAATCTCAACTTTTGAAGTTCCACATAGTGGGTGAGGTAATTTACTTCTTGCTGTAGTGAGATCTTGTTTCCGGTTTCACCGTAGAGGATATGTTTGAGCATTCCGCTCAACTTCAGGATTACCTCGGGTGTAGCTTCACTTTTTTGCAACGCTAGCGCATAGATGCTGTTCAAACTATTCAGTAAGAAGTGCGGATTGATTTGAAATCTTAGTGTGCTAAGTGCTAATTCCGTGTTTTCTTTTTCCAATTCTTTGATCCTGAACCATGATCTTGATAGTTTGAGCAACGCGGTGAGTAGAGTGTAAATGCCATACATCATGCCAAGGAGTATAGTATCGGTAAAAGACACGATGTAGTAATCTAAGGGAAGTGCCGGAATAAGCAACTCAAAAGCCAGCTCGTGTATGGCGATGGCCAGCCCAATATTTAATACTGCCCCGGCAAAATAAATGACATACTGTTTACTGTTTAAGAACTTAGGGATTAGCACTTTCAAGTTAATATAGACTAATGGTACCAGACTAATATGAAAGAATAAAGCGTATACGAAGTCAATGGCCTTAAGGGTATTGGATATTGAAAAATAGGATCCAATAAAGCAGAAAGACAGCACCCAGAAGGCTGAGTGCTGCGCAGTGGACGACTTCATTATTTTGCGGAACAAACCCATTAAATAACCCTGGAATATACATTAGGTGTTTCCAATACGCTGGGATCTTTTGAATACGTCTCCAAAAACTTTTGGATCTCCTTGGGTTGTGCGGTAATGATTACTTCTTCCTCCACCATTTCATGTCGGATACGAATCAAATTACTTTTAAAAAGGTCTTTTAGTTTACTTAAGTTAAAATTAGTGAAGGTAATTGTGTCATTTTCAAATTTAAACTTCATGAAGCTATGTACCGGAAAAAGGTTAGCTGCCCGTTTCTCTTCCGATTCTACGGGCCAGGCGTATAGGTCAACAAACATTTCATCTCCAATTTCAACCAGGTGAGTGAGAAAGGTGAATTTCTCGGTGGAGTCTCTTTTATCCACCATAGTCAACCTGTAGCTTTGAAATGGGGTTTCCAGGTCGTTACCTAAATCTCCAAAGCCTAGAGATCCGCTGTTTTTTTTATTTTCATTCAGCTCGTCGCTCTTTGCGGTAGTGGATTCTTTTTTCATAGTAGGTTCAAAAATCGCATAGCCATCACTGGTTTCCCAGGTACCCATGATTTCTGGGATATACCTCACCGTCTCCTCAGTGTAAATGGGAAATAAGGAATACACGCAAGAAGTCATGATAAGGCAAAGAGCAGGTAGAAATAAT
>JBCCIX010000291.1:0-5703 GCA_039028075.1 Bacteroidota bacterium
GCACTCTCAATCGATCGGGTGTCAATTCAAATATCTCATACTCAGATATTGCAACGTAGTATGACATAGGTGTTAGGATCCCTCCTCCGAAAATGAGCAAGTCTCGACTACCTTCAACAGGCCTTACCGTCCATGTTGTAGATAAAATTAATAAATCGTCTACCGCGTTACAAGTTGCATCATCGGTGTTTCCTCCTGGTACTAAGTCTAAAATAGCTTGCTCATTGATAAAAGTCTGGCCATTAGTTTCCAGATTAAAAGAGAGCGAACCATCTCCACTAACACTAAATGTTAAAACATCATCATATAAACAACCTCCTTCAAATTCATTAGCTGGCGCATCAAAAAATTCTGGAATTTCATAAAACTCTATTGGCTGGCCTTCCAAATTTGGTCCCGGTCCAACACCAAAATGTCCTGTCAAGCCACCTCTGGTTGAATCCCATACCCACCGTTTAGAACTGTTCAGTTCAGCTCCTGCAAGCGCAATCAAGACTTCAGGTGCCACTTGTAGCTTTAAAAAAAGATCAATGGTTGTTGAAATCGAAGAGGATGCACCTCCTGTACCATACGCTACAAGAATAGGTGTGAAAGAGACACTGTCTAAACCCCCATATATTTTCTCAAACGATGATCCAGGTGTGAGTACCTCAGGGCCTGTTCCATCCCCGGGAAATAGTTGGAACGTCAACACATCAGATCCTGTCGGCGTAAAAGTCACCGTGCCGGAGCTATCAGGAGCAATGTCAATATCTAAACTTACATCAGTTGGAATAACCGGTGTCTGAAGTGTCGCAACCTCGTCTTCACAGCTTGAAAGTACCACTCCAAGGACTATAAAGGTCAGTATAATTGATTTTAACTTATTCATAATTGTATTCTTAATTTCTTCCCTGTATATGACATTATTCATCGAGCACCAATACTACATTATCAATGTTCACTAGGCCTGCTTCTCCATTACTATCAAACAAAACCCGGGCATCCGAGGCCCCAAAATCTGTAGCTGTTAGGATAAGCTCATAGGTCCGACGCTCAACAGTAATACTTACCGGAACAGTAGTATTTGCAAAAGTACCTCCGCTTAATCCTATTCCGGCGATGATATCCCGAGACCGGTCTGACCAAGCATTAAAGCTCAACCTGTAGGTTAGGCCCTGGACGATCTCGAGTTTTTGACTTAGATTAACCAAAAATGGCTCATCAGGATTTGGCGAGGTTATTTCTACAGAGTAAAATGTATTGCCATTTTCAGTAACTACCGGGGCAGGATCTGTTTCCACACCTGCTAGCCAAGACTCACTACCATTTTGGAAATCACCATTTGTTAAGAGTCCATCATCAAATAAAACTAATGACACATCGTCTATATTCACTAATCCTGCTTCTCCATTATTATCAAATAGAACTCGTGCATCCGATGCCCCAAATCCATCGGCCAACAAGACCAATTTATACGTTTCTCTTACATCTGAGATATTTACGGTTTCCGTTGTATTTGCAAAAGTTCCTCCACTTAAACCAATACCTGCGATAATTCCCCTATCTCGGTCCGACCAGGCATCAAAAGTAAGGATATACGAAAGGCCCGAGATAATTTCTAACTTTTGCGAAAGATTAATCAGAAATGGCTCATCAGGATTTGGCGAAGTTATTTCTACAGAATAAAAACTATTACTACCTTCTGTCAAGACTGGGGCTGGATCAGTACCTACACCTACAGTCCACCCCTCGCTTCCATTCTCAAAATCGCCATTAACCAACAGTTCCACACTTCCTGACCCTTCATCAGCCATTATTTGCCGAATGTCATCAAATAGATATTCGGAATCATCACCGGTGTTTCCAAAATCAAAAAAGAATACCATTCTTTGAAAGTCCGCCATTGATAAATCAAACCCTGAAAAATCAAAAACTAATTCTTCCCATTCATTTGCTAACGTCGTCGCCACATCTATTTCGCGCCCCATAGCACTACCGGTCAAAGGCTCTAGCCTGAGTTTTACAATATCCCCAACTTTAGGTGTGTTCACGGCGATCGAAAAAGCCGTCAGCGTTGAAAAGTTAATCGGTTCACTTAAATCAATAAATGCACCAGCTGAAGTACTAGACCCGCTAGATTTGATCGTTCGTGCTACTCTTGAACTCTCGTTGATGCCTCCTGAGGCCGGGTTATCAATCGCTTCTGTAGGCGCACCTTCAAATTCAGTGAAGTTGAAATTGATCACATTTGATTCAAAATCGATGGGAAGCAAAATACTTTGCGAGATCTGAATGGTATCATTACGTTCAATGCTAGCCGCCCCTGCTCCTCTGGCAACTGTTTTAATTATATATTCTCCAACATCAGGGTAGATTACGCTGGCCGTATCACCGGGCATAATGGTTACAGCCTCTTCATCACTTGCAATACCAAAAAAGATATCAAATAATGTAGCGCCATCTGCTTCAGGGATGACCGAAGTGCTAAGATTTTCAGTAGTTATCGAAATTTCCAGGTTTTCAGGTGGATCAAAGCGGATAACTACATTCTCCGTTATTGAGGCCGTCTTTCCGGTCAAACCAACAGCAGTTACAGTTAACACGAAGTCCCCTTCATCATAGATATTTTCAGCAGATTGACCGGGAAGAACTGTAGTCGGCTCTTCTCCATCTACCTCGTCTCCAAACAATATCTGAAAGGATGACGCTGCCAGGGCCGCAGGGGTCACGGTGAATGTTCCTGTATTATCATTGGTAATATCAAACGTAGCCGTAACATTTGACGGGGTTCCAAGATCATCTTCACTTAATATCAGACCATCATCATCGTTAGCACAAGACGAAAAAAGGACGGTCACCGATAAATAAAGTAGTACTATTTTCTGAATATCTTTCATTGTTATATTCATTTTAATTTCTTAATAATTAGCATTTTGCGGCCAAACATCACCTCCCAACTGAATCTCAATCAGTGGTATAGGAAACACCTCATGTTTACCGGTCTGAAATCCATCAATTTCTGCTGCGGCATTTCCGGTTCTCACCAAATCAAAAAAGCGATGCCCTTCACCCGCTAATTCTACTCTCCTTTCCTGATAGATGGCCTGGGTAAGCTCGTTACCTGATACACTAATAGTAGAAAGGTCCGCTCTGGCTCTTACTTGATTCACATACGCCAATGCCTGAGCATCATCACCACCTCCACGATTTAAAGCCTCCGCAGCCATGAGCAGCACGTCAGCATACCTTATTTGCCGTATATTATTAGGATAAGTAAGGTTAACATCCGGCTGGTCGGCCTCTCCTTGCCTAGGGAGGTATTTATTATTAAAATAACCTGTATGATCAAAACCTTCAACAAAGGTTGTAGGGTCATCATCTGGCCCAGGATTCGCAATAATCCACTCATCAATATCAAGGATGGTCGCTCCGAAACGTAAATCACCGGCTTCAAAATCATCTACCAATTCTTGTCGGGGTACATTGAAACTGAACCCACTGGCATACACCGGACCTGAATATCCTCTGATACCACTAAAACCTATCATGACGTTCCCCTCACTACATTGCAGGCACTCAAAACCTGCGCCTTGCGCATTGGAGTATTGAATTTCAAAGACCGATTCAATGCTATTTTCATTTTGGTCTAAAAACAAGCTGGTTATATCACCAAACAAATCGTATTGTCCTTCATTGATCACAGTTTGCAGTTGAGTGGCTGCATCGTCAAACTCGTCTTGATAAAGATGAACCTTTCCTAGTAATGCAAGTGCGGCTCCACGGGTTGCCCTACCGGCTTGCGATGCAATGGGGTTCAAGTTCGCCGCGGCAAAAGTCAAGTCCGTTTCTATTTGTGTATAAACTTCCGCTTTTGGTAATCTTGGTAATTCTGAAGCCTCACCAAATAACACACGCTTATCCAAAGGCATAGGCAAGTCGCCAAAAAATTTCACTAGCTGAAAATAGTAGTAAGCCCTCAAGAAAGCGGTCTCCGCTAGCACCTGAGTACGACCCTCAAAATCCGTTTTATCCTGGAACTCAAAAATATAATTGCAACGATTGATCCCAGCATAATTCCAATTCCAGATGTTGCGCAACTGATCGTTGACAGGGGTATGCGTCATGGTATTGATCTCTTGCCAAGCGATTACATCTGTGGCGCTCTCTCCGCCCGCCTCGACATTGTCCGAGGCTATTTCAGCAGTAATAGTACTTACATAGCCAACCGCAGCCAATAAATCATAGGCGGCCAGAAGCGCTTGATCATAATCATCTTCAGAATTAAAGAAGTTCTCGGAGTCAATCGAATATTCAGGCGGCTCGTCCAAATACTCATCTGCACACCCCGCTAGTACAAGTAGTACGGGGATTAAAAAGAGATACGTATATAAATTTTTCATATGCTTGAATTAAAAAGTTAGATTGAAACCAAAAATGTAGGTTCTCGCCTGTGGGTAAAAGCCCTGATCGTTCGTACCGTTTATCGGACCGCCATTATTTGCCGACGGATCAAAGCCTTCATAATCAGTAAACGTGAACACATTATTCACAGAGGTGTAAATCCGTATTTTACTGGCACCTATTTTCTCAATTACATTTGTAGGTAGTGTGTAACCAAGCTGGATATTTCTTATTCTTAGGTAATCCCCGTCCTCTACAAAAAAATCAGAGAACAAGTTATTGTTACTCGCACCAGTGGTCAACCTGGGGAATGAATTACTTGTGCCTGGCCCGGTCCATCTTTCAATAGCATCGTCCCTTCTATTCACACGAGGTAGTGTACGTTCATAGTTTCGTACCAGACTGTGTCCGGTTTGCGCTTCCCAAAGCGTAGAGAAATCGAAATTCTTGTAATTTAAGCCCAGAGTGAAACCAAATATGTTTTCAGGGATAGGGCTGCCAATAAATGAGCGATCTTCGTCATCTATTATCCCATCATCATTTAAATCCACAAAGCGTATATCACCAGGCTGTGCACTACCGGCCTGCGCACTGCCTGCAATTTCTTCGGCCGATTGGAAAATACCGTTAGTCGTATATCCCCAATATCCACCGATGGGAATGCCTTTCTGGAATCTCGAAATATCATCATCTCCACCTACTCCGAAGGAACCAAAAGCAAGAAATAAATCTTCGTCATTGACCTGAAGTGTTTCGTTGTCATTCCTGGCGTAATTAAAATTGGCGCTAACCCTTAGGTCTTTGAGTACCTCATCATTGTAAGATATAGAAAATTCAAAACCCCTATTTCTCACTTCCCCTGCATTAATACTGGGACCTCTTCCGCCCGGGGCAGCTATGCCTGTTAAGCCCGAAGCAGGTGCGGATGGAATTAACAGGTCCTCGGTAGTTTTAACATAATAATCCGCTACGATACCAATTTTACCTTCGAAAAAATCTAAGTCAAGACCAACATCAAATTGCTTTGTGGTTTCCCATTGAAGTTCCGGGTTTGGCAGGCGCCCTATAGCACGTCCAAATACTAGATCGTCGCCATCGAACACTGTTTCTGCTTCTCCATCCAATTGTGAAATATATCCAAAGGCATCCACTCTATCGTTACCCAATTCACCATAGCTAACCCTTAGCTTTCCAAAATCAAAGAAATCAAGAGATGGGAAAAAGGACTCATCACTAAATACCCAGCCCCCTGATAGTGAGAAGAAGGTACCCTGTTGATTACCCGGTGCAAAAATACTGGTCTCATCACTCCTGATCAGA
>JBCCIX010000292.1:0-5687 GCA_039028075.1 Bacteroidota bacterium
AATCAATTTGGCCCTCAACCTTGGGGGCAATTGTTTCACGGGTGGCTCATGTTTACCGTGCCAAATCTCTTCGTATATGTAGCTCTTGTGTTTTTCTCCATTGTCTTCTCCAGGCGAATTGCCACAAGCTATCTTGCGGTTTTTGCGGTAGTGATAACCTTTTTGATCGCTCAAACTTCTTACGAAACCGGAGGCGGAAACAACTTGTTGGCATACCTCTTAGTGGATCCGGGAGGCTATGTAGCCGCCCAGTATTACGCAGATTTACAGTCCCCTCTCGAAAAAAATACAGCCTACTTTCAATTGACGGGTTATCTATTACAAAATAGACTGCTATGGGCTGGAATTGCTTTGCTTCTGGCTGTAGCTGCTTATTTCAAGTTTTCGTTCAAGTACTTCATTCAAGCCGGCGTTAATAAGTCAAAGAAGGTCAAGGAAGAGCGCGGTAACCTTTTCAAAGGTGTTAATGTTCGTGTTCCTAAAATTGCAAAACACTTTCGGATCGCTGACTTTTTGAAAAAGCTCGGGACACTATCCAAGCTGGAGTTTTTGAATATCGTTCGGCCTACGTCTTTCAAGATCATTCTGGGGATTATTCTGTTAATGGTTTTCTTACAAAACGTGACTTGGAATGCTACGTATTACATCGGCAAAGAGGTGCCTATCAGTAGCAATATGACCTTCTTCCGCTTGCAGTGGGGGGTTTTTGTGAACATGTTGATCATGATCTGGGCAGGTGAGCTCTTTTTCAAAGATAAGACCGTCAATATTTGGCAGATCACCGATTCGCTGCCCGTCCCGGTATGGGTGACTCAGCTTTCTCGTTTCGTTGCGGTTATCGGGCTATCATTGGTGTTAAGCCTTAGCTTCATCGCGGTTTCCATTTTTACTCAGATTCTGCTAGGCGGAGCTTCGTACATTGATTTAGCCCGTTTTGCCGAGGACTTACTCTTGTATCGCTGGGCGTTTATGAATTTTGTAATGTATGCTGCCCTCGTTTTTTTCGTGGCAGGGCTTACCTCTAATCGCATCATTACCCATATCCTTAGTGTAGGCTTGTTTTTATTTCTGGTGGTCTCTTTTGATATGGGGATCGTAGAGGACCTACGCATCGGTTACGGGTTTGTACCGGGTATAGAAGATTTTTCAGAAATCAGTAGCTACGGAATTTTCCAAACCTCCGCCAATTGGTTTTTCCTGCTTTGGACGTCTTTGGCAATTACGTTGATCATGGCTGGTATATGGCTTTGGAAAAGAGGCTCCGATAAAAAATGGCGTCACCGACTCTCACTGAAAAATGTACAACTGGCGCATACCTCGAATTTGGCGATGGTGGGGTTTATCGGTTTATTCTTTTTATTGATGTCGTTCATTACGAATATTGTGTATGAAAATGGAATTTTTGTTCCGGAAGACGAACAAGAACGACTGGATGCAGAGTATGAATATAAATACAAACATTTAGAGGCCTACCCACAACCAAAGTACGCAAACGTTGATCTGCAAATTGATCTTTTCCCTTCGGAAAGAAAGGCGACTTATGAGGCTGAAATTCTGTTCGCTAATGCATCGGACGTGGATACACTCTTTCTGAATTGGAAAGATTTTGTGACGGTGACCGGCCTGAAACTAAATGGTCAGGAGCTTACTCTAGTGAAGAAAGATGCGGAACAGAATCTTACCGCTTACCTCATTCCGAAGGAGGTTCGGAGAGACAGTACATTCAGCCTACTGATTGAAGGAAAAAAGCAGTACGTAGGTTTTGTACAAGGCGATTTTCAGGGAGACCTAACCAGGATTGGCAGCTTTGCCAGTGTCCAGGAATTCTTACCGGTCATCGGATATGATAGTGACCATGAACTCGCAGAAAACCGGACCAGGGAAGCGCTTGGATTGGCTAGACTATCCTCACGAATGGCTGAAATGGGAGACCCGTTGGCTAAAGGTCAGGATTTCTTTGCTCCGGATGCGGGACGGGTTACTGGTAGCCTTACTATAAGTACCGAAACAGGCCAGGTACCTTTTGCGGCAGGAACCTTGGTCGGAAAGGAAGAACGGGGAGGACGTACTATAGCCACTTATCAGATCGATGATCCATCCGTTTTTAATTGGCATTTGGGATCGTCCGACTATGCACTTGTTCAAGGTGTGGCAAGTGGGCTGGACTATACTCTTTTCCACAAGCGCGAGCACAGCTTTAACATCGACTTATATCGAGATGCAATGGACAAAGGAATATCCTATATGCAGAAGCAATTTGGAGCAAATGCGGTACCGGATAAGCTGCAAGTGTTAGAGATTCATCGCTGGCAAGACCCGTTCTATACTTTCGCCAACACTTTGGTGATCTCTGAAAAAGAGGGATGGGTAGCTGACACCAGAGGATTGCAAGAGAAAGCCTATCTCTACCTCAAGATAGGTAGCGGTTTGGCGGGCCTTTGGCTGCAGAACAATGTTCAAGTCGCCAACGTGCAAGGCGCACAGATGCTTGCTGACGCTTTGCCTGAGGCCATCGGTCTACAATTTGTTATGGAGGTATTTGGTGAAGAAGCGGTTCAATTATTGACTGAAAAGAAGATGGAGCAATACGCAAAAGATCGCCATAATGAACCAAACCAGGAACCACCATTACTCTACGCCGATGGGGCTGACTACCTTGAGATGAATAAAGGAGCCACTGCACTCAGTAATCTAGTTACCGAGATAGGGCACGAACCATTTATTTCTATTGTACGGAAATGGGCTGCCTCTAATCAAGGAGAGAAAGTTACGTTCAAATCCCTTTACGAGATCTTGATCAACCATTTATCCGATGAATCTCGCGAGCAGTGGGTGAAGGTATTTGAAACTACCGAGAGTGGGTTGATTTAAGTCGGCCCGCTTTCTTAAAATTAATCACGCACTATTTCTAGGCATGAAAATTAATAAGATCAAGGTGCTTACTTGCGGTCACCGCTTTTAACGTCGTATGGGTTAACTACTTGGAAGCACAACAAGGTTCGGAAAATAAAACTGCCTAATCGTAGTGATTCTATCCGTAAAATGATTGTAACGTTCTCCAGGATTAGAAAAATAGATGATGAAAAATAAAATTGTACGTATAGTATTGGCGCTCATTGCGGTGGTATTCGCTTTTATAGTTTTTCTTTTTGTTGAAGATTCTACCTACGACGAAATGAAGCCAGAAGCTGATAAGGTAGAAAACAGAAAAGCAATGATGATCACCTGGGAAGCCTCAAACCTGGATGTCTTCTGGAAAGATTATGAAACTGAAATTCATCCAGTCGTTAATGGATTACACCAAAAAGGCTTAATCAATGAGGTTTTGCCCTTTCATCATGAGCCGTTACATTATCAAAACAGCGAGCAAAAATGGACAAACATTGTTGTGCTCATGCTTAGGGACGGCGAATCCATGGCAGAGGTACACACGCCCCTGATTTCAGCCATTGAAAAATCATCAATTCAGGAAAATTTTCGAGCTTTAGACTTTATGCGATTGCAAAAGGGGTTGAATATGTTTTATCCTATAAACAACGGTCTGGCCAGGGAAGCTAAGATGAACCAAACCATAGAATATCTATTTTCAGACCCTGAAGCAAGAAAAGATTACTATGAAGACCAATACCTATTTTCTGGGCCTGCCATGCGCGATTTACACTATAGAGACAAAGCGGGCAGGTTTGTGGGGTTTGAGTTGGAAAAACGTCTGGCGTCATCCGAAAGTATGCCTGAGTGGGATCTAATACACATTATTGGTTTTACCACCTGGCAAGAAATTAAGGCCGCCCCCTTTTTTTACAGTACCTGGAATAAGCATGCAGAAAGGGCTTTTGGCCAGGGAATGACACTCGAAAAGAAAGTAGCTGAGTGGAATGAAATACGCACTAATGTCAAAGGTTCAACGGTGCAAAACGTTGCTATGACATTGAGAAAAAACTAGGTGGACATACGCAATCCCAAACGTTAGCTCGTGGACATTTCAAACAAAGCGTAGTTATACCGAAGTCCGGCGATAAGCCATCACCGCTATTATGGTTTTTTCCTTGCACCAAGTCGAATAAGAAGCTTAAGGAGCAGTTGTAGCCACTGATGATCTTTTCAGCCGATAGCCACCGCCATTAGAGTTATCAATATAAATCAGATATTCTTTAAAAAATCGGATTCCGATCCTGGGTTGGCTGGAGGTATTGATGTTGAAATCAACGTTTTTAAAAGTGAATTCACCCAATTTTAATTCAGGGATCACCCCCACTTTCTCTGTGACCATTTGTATTCCACCCAACGTGTAACGGTCTCTTGTATTTTCGGAAAGTGTAAGCTTTTGGGAAACGTCTTTGGCAAACCGGGAGTCATTAGGAAGATTCAACACAGAAGAGCTTCCCATATCGATAACTACCTTATATTCAATGCCGTCATAGGTGAGAAAAGTGTAAGGGCTATTCCCATTTTCACGGCGTATTTTGATGGGTTTAAACGTATAATCTGCTAGGTTGCTGTTCGATATGGTCATATACTTTCCCGGATAATCTATGAGCCAGTTGGCTTTGCCAATGACAGATTGACCGAGAAGGCCACCAAAGGCCGGTATGTGCTCTTTTAAGCCCGAAAGGTTCCCGTTCAAGGCATACGTATTTTGAAAATCAACCGATCCGATGCGCATGGAAGTAACAATTTCTCTTCCCAGCTCCATCTTGCGCTTTGAGGCTCCTGAAACGTTGTAGGTCTTGCCGGAAATTGAGTCTCGTTGCACTATCGTTAAATCAGCACCGGTGTCAAACAAAAATTTCCGCACTTGGCCGTCGATAGAAACATCCAGACTAATCACCCCTCTGAAAGTTTCGAAAGATACTTTTGAATTGAAGTCGGCCGGGTAGACCGTTCCTGCTTGTTGTAATTTTTCAACAGAGCAGCCTACCAGAAGAACGGGTAAAAGTAAACTACTGAACAAACGTATTTTCATATGGCTATTTTATGCAAAATTTCTTTTTGCGGAACTTAATTAGCGTTCACTGGAACACAACTATTCTTGGGCATTTATCATCCAACACCTACTTAGTAACGAAAGTTAGTTGGAAAGGTGGGGTATTTACAGCAAATTTAAATTCAACCAAAACAGAATTAGACATGAAAACGAATTTAAAAGCCGCCTTAGGTCTCTCAGTTTTAGTTTTTGCTTGCGGCACCAATCCGGCCGAAACCGAAGAGCACCAACAAATGGTGAGTGACCATGAGGATATGGAAGCTGCCCATACAGAAATGGAAAAACTTCACACCGAAATGGAGACTTTACATAACCAGATGAAGAGCGAGCATGAGACAATGGCGGGTGAAGAACCGGACAGTATTCATGCTGCCATGGAAGCATCTCACGAGGTAATCATCGCCAAACATAAAAATTTGATCGAAGGCCACAAGGAGCTGTTGGCTAAGCATAAGTCATTGGAAGAAAAGCATGCAACCGGAGAAGTAAAACTGGAAGAGATGACCGCTGAGCACGAGACGATGAAGAAAGAGCATGAAGCTATGCAATTGGACCATGAAGCTATGGCTAAAGATCATGAACGGATTGCGTCGGATCATGAACAAATGAAGGAAGAGCATGAAGCATCATCAGAGGAATCTGAAACTAACTAATGAATAACAAGATGTTCTAGTTCTCCGTTAAATTTCGGCAAAATAAAAAA
>JBCCIX010000293.1:0-5684 GCA_039028075.1 Bacteroidota bacterium
AAAATGAAAGACCGGATGAGCTTTAAAGGCTACCGTAGTGGACATATGATGTACTTGAGAAATGAAGATCTAAAATCCGCTAACGACGATCTGCGAAAATTCATTCTAAATACCCAAGCTAAAGGTAAGTCCGCTAAGTACGAGTAGTAAAATATGCTGCACTAATGCTGAAAGCCTTCCGCCTAGTGTCGAGCATGTTAATTAAGCAAACTAAAGGTTTTGATCCTACTTTTTTTCTTAAGTCAAGGCAAATTTTGCAGGCGTAATTATAGCCGCAGTGAAAAATTTAACCTAGAGTAAAAGAAAACAGGCCGAAAATTAGTTTGAGAAACTAGCATTTTACGTGCTAGTGAGCAGGGTCGATGACAACGTTAACCTAAGAAAAATAGAATGAGGTGATACCTTTCCATTTTTTTGACGTATACCTCTACAATAATTTAGTCCTATGCTGAAAAACTATTTCTTAGTCGCCTTCCGAAATTTATCTAAAAACTCCGTTTACTCTATCATTAATATCAGTGGCCTTTCCATAGGTCTGGTATGCAGCATATTGATAGCTCTATGGGTTATAGATGAAAGTACTTACGACCATTTTATTCCCAAAAGAGATCGACTTCAGCAAGTATGGGTTAGCGCGTTTTACGATAACAAAATAAATAGCTGGAATTCCGTACCCCTTCCTACCTATGAAGCCATGAAGACGGCCAATAGCCATGTTTTAAATTCGGTAGTGACGGATTGGGGCTTCGAGCATTTATTGACGGTAGAGGAGAAAAGACTGTACAAAAGAGGATACTACGTGAGTGAGGAGTTTCTCGAAATGTTCGAATTTCCTCTACTTCAAGGTGATGCCACACAAGTGTTGGATGAACCTACCTCCATTGTAATCTCTGAATCCGTAGCTCAAGCCCTTTTTGGAGAAAAAGATCCCATTAACCAGCTAATCCGACTTGATAATGAAGAGGAGTTAAAGGTATCTGGAGTACTGAAAGACGTGCCGGGTAACTCGTCGTTTGACTTTGATGTTCTGATTCCGTGGAGCTACCGCCGAAAAACACAGGACTGGATAAAAGAGAACGAAGACAATTGGGGTAATTATTCATTTCAGGTTTTCGTAGAATTGGATGACAAGGTAAATTTCTCACAAGTCGAACAAAGTATTGAAAACATGCTTGCGGAAAATAAAGAGGAAGGCGATGATTTAGAAAGCTCTTTCTTCCTTTATCCTATGGAACGTTGGCGGTTGTATTCCTCTTTTGAGAACGGGGTAGAAAAGGGAGGTTTGATTGAGTACGTTCAGCTTTTTACCACTATTGCCATACTCATTGTTGTAATCGCCTGTATTAACTTTATGAACCTGGCCACTGCCAGAGCGCAAAAACGATCGAAAGAGGTAGGCATCCGAAAAACAGTGGGATCGCAACGCAGCGAATTGATTTTGCAGTTTTTAACGGAGGCCATAGTGATCGCATTTATCTCGTACGTGATCGCCATAGTTTTGGTCCTTCTACTTTTGCCTTTTTATAATGACCTGGTGGAAAAACAACTGAGTCTTGACTTTAGCAATGGCACTTTTTGGAGCGCTTCAGCCGCCCTAGTTTTTATCACAGGTTTACTCGCCGGAAGCTATCCTGCCTTTTACCTGTCTTCCTTTAGTCCAGCGTCTATACTGAAAGGGAAGGGCTCAAACGGAGATAACGCTAACCTACCGAGAAAAATCCTCGTGATCTTGCAGTTCTCTGTGGCTATTATTCTCATTGTGGGCACTATAGTCATTTATCAGCAGATTGAAATGGCCCGTAGTCGCGATCTGGGCTATAAACAGGAGCGATTAATTACCATTGATTTTACTGAAGAATTACGAGAAAGCTATGACGTTTTTAAGAATGACCTTTTAAACTCGGGCTTTGTAGAATCGGTGACCAGGTCCAATAGCTCTATTACGAATGTTAACTCAAATAATTTTCTCGGGTGGCCTGGTAAACCAGATGATTTACGGGTGCTTTTTATCACAGTTACGGCACACTACGATTATGCGAAAACCATGGGAATAGAGGTTTTACTCGGAAGAGATTTCTCTAAAGACTATGCCAGCGACAGTTCAGGTATTTTAATTAACAAAGCCGCATTGGATTTAATGAATCTTGAAGAACCGATCGTAGGAACAGAATTGGAATTATGGGATAGTAAGCGAAATCTCGTTGGGGTTTTGGATAACGTTTTGATGGAGTCCCCTTACGAAGCGGTGAGGCCTTTATTTGTTATACTTGACGATTGGGGCGGTGTGGTTACCATTCGTCTGAAACCCGGTCAAGAGCTTCAGGCTTCACTTACAGGTGTCGAAAATGTGGTCAAAAAGCACAATCCCGCCTATCCATTTGATTATGAGTTTATGGATGCCGCATTTGAAAAAAAGTTTACCTACATCAAGTTGACCCAAACATTGGCTAATATTTACGCCCTTCTTGCCATCGTCATTACGGGACTCGGCATTCTTGGGCTGGCAGCATTCACGGCCGAGCAACGTAAAAAAGAAATTGGAATCCGTAAAGTACTGGGTGCCACAATTTCGCAGTTAGTGGGAATGATTTCCAAGGACTTTACTAAACTGATCCTGGTTGCGTTTTTCCTGGCGGTACCCGTTTCATGGTGGCTCCTCAACCGCTATCTTGAACGATACACACTACGGATAGACATCGCATGGTGGGTATTTCCGTTAGCGGGATTAGCGGCATTGATTTTCGCCTTGATTATCGTCGGTAATCAAGCGTTTAGAGCGGCAGCCTCCAATCCGGTAAAGTCATTGCGCAGCGAATAATTTGATTTTCGCAAGAATCGGGTATTGGTTCAATTCAGAATAATGAATATTTGCATTCGTGATTGACACTCAAATGAAGACCGTAACGCACCACAAAAGAAAGTCTTTTTGGAAAAGCCATTGCCGCATCCACCTCAAAAGGACTATGCCATTTGGCTTTCTGCAGCTCTGAGAAGCAAGGCCTTACGCGGCTGAGCAAAAGACCTCCCGTTGGCTAAAATCTACCCGAAACAAACGAGGATCCACGAGGAAGCCTTCGTTATAATTTCAAGCGTTGGTAACGACTTATCGCACCTTAAACTGCATTTAAGAGGCACTTATTTCCAATTTAAGGTATGGGAAGCGCTACTGAAAATACCTCTTGGATAAGTCTCCACGTATGGCACCATTGCCGATACAGCGCTATTATCGGCTGGGAAGCCGTTCAAATACAACCTTAGATCGTGTAGCTTACGGATGAGGCAGGTAGGCCACTGCTTCATGAACTCTTACAAAATGTTAAAAAAACAGAGGTAGGGAAACCACTAGTTAACCATTTGAAGCGAGTTGAGATATACGGTCTGAAAATGTGAAAATGTAGTTAACAGAGTATTCTTTTTTTCTGTTAAAGAAGCTGGGCAATAAGAACATAAACTTTGCGGAATTATGCACATTGAATACCAAATGGAAAAATGAGCCTTTTCAGTAATTATACCGATCCCCAAAAGAACCTGCTTCCCTACGAAGGTCAAGTGTACTATCACGGCAAAATATTCAATGCTCAGCAGTCGGAAGCATATGCACAACTACTTTTTGACACCATTGCCTGGAAAAATGACGAAGCTTACATTTTTGGGAAACATATCATTACCAAACGGAAAGTAGCCTGGTACGCCGATAAGGCGTTTAGCTATACCTATTCTAAAGCGACCAAAACTGCCCTTGCCTGGACCGATGAACTTAAGAAACTAAAAAGCAAGGTGGAAGAAGCTGCCGCGACTACCTATAATTCTTGTTTGCTTAACTTGTACCACACCGGCGATGAGGGTATGAGTTGGCACAGCGACGATGAAAAAGAATTGGTAAGGCACGGATCAATTGCTTCCGTAAGCTTTGGCGCTGAACGAAAATTTTCGTTCAAACATAAAAGGACGAAAGAAACCGTTTCACTCTTACTGGAACCCGGGAGTCTGCTCATCATGCAAGGTACCACACAAGATCACTGGTTGCATAGATTACCACCTACCAAAAAGGTGCATACGCCAAGGATGAACTTAACTTTTAGACAGATGAATACTTAACTAGTTGAATTGAGTACCTGTCCATGGAATGAGATCTGAGCCATTTTATAAGTACTTCTAGTCGACTATAAGCACTTATAAAATGTTTAAGTCCAAACGATAAATGATATTTGTATTGACCCTGAGACAGGTCATTGGTACTTATTTTACAAAACAATTTATCTGCAGGTACATAAAAACAAAGGTTGATCATACCATCTTGCGTACGTAGCGTTTAACGGCACCTATGTCAGTTGCAATCTCTCCCCAGGATAAAGTAAAAGAAGTATATTTAGAAGGTAGATAATGGGAACATGTTCCTGTTATATGGATGTTGGGCTTAATTAAAAAAGACGAATATTGACATATGAATCTACCTGAAATAAAAAATAGTGAGGTGGTTGTATTCAAGCCACAAGGGGGACAGACTGAGTTTCAGGTAGTACTTGACGGTGAACAAGATACGGTTTGGGCGACTGAACAACAGATCATGGAGTTGTTCGGTAAAGCAAGACGAACGATTGGAGAGCACATCAAGAATATTTATGAAGAAGGTGAACTCGACAAAGAATCAACTTGGCGGGAATTCCGCCAAGTTCAAAAAGAAGGAGATCGAGAAGTATCCAGAAAGGTATCTATCTACAATTTGGATATTATCATTTCGGTCGGATACCGTGTAAAATCGCAAGTAGGTACTGAGTTTAGAAAATGGGCAACTCAAAGACTGAAAGAATACTTGCTCAAGGGATACTCTATTAATCAAAAATTGCTCCAAACCGAACAACAGAAAGTAGAAACATTACAACAGGAAATCAATCAACTCAACGAGGAGCTATTTCAAACTCAGAAAACATTAACTGATGGACTACTTTCAATAATCGAACACTATTCAAAATCCTTTGAGCTACTCGATAAATACGACAAGGACGAACTATCATCTGAAAACCTCAACAAGGATCTAATCTATGTCATAAACCATGATGATGTCAAAAATGCAATTCAGCAACTCAAATCTAGTTTGATTGCCAAAGGAGAAGCCAGTGAACTATTTGGTAATGAAAAGGATGATTCTTTTCAAGGAATCCTGGGTAGCATCTCCCAGACAGTTTTCGGAGAACTTGCATATCCAACTATAGAAGAACAGGCCGTTCAACTGCTATACTCAATCATCAAAGGCCATCCTTTTAGTGATGGAAATAAAAGGATTGGTTCATTTATGTTCGTATGGTTTCTTGAGCAAAACGGACATCACCTGAATGAAAAGGACGAGCGAAAGATAAATGACAACACTCTTGTAACATTAGCTCTTGCTGTTGCTCAAAGTTTGCCAGAGCAAAGAGAAACTGTTCAGAAATTGATAATGAACTTAATAAAAAACTAAGCCCAACAAAACCTATAAGAAATAGCACCCTGCGGGATGCCACTGCTTATAGCCAGAACGTTCACATCCATTGACTGCCAGTAGTATATTCCGTATATTTACTTCATGACCATTGAACAACGGAAACTGGAACTAATAACTTGGATAACTGCGATCCAGAGTGAAGATTTACTCGAACGAATTGAAGACTTTCGCGACAATCCAAACCAGGAAATTCCGAACACTA
>JBCCIX010000294.1:0-5650 GCA_039028075.1 Bacteroidota bacterium
CGTATCGGTTACCGTGCCCACTCCTTTATTCAAAATCCCGATGTTAACATAGGGCAAAGGCTTCATTGTTTGAGCGTCCACCACTTGACCGGATAGTTCTGATAAAGCCTCAACTTTTTTTGTTAAGTCGAAAGGTTGGTCCGTGGTGTAATTCAATAGCTTCAGTTCGTTCCAGTACGAATCAAATGTGCCTACACCTTTAAGGTTTGCATTAAAAAAGTGAACCGTAGCGTCTTCAAGGGTTTTGTACATAGTAACCGACTGTGGTGAGGAATTGAGAATCGAGGGTATGCATAAAAAGTCGGCATGGCGGCTATCGGTAAAGCGTAAGTAGTATTTCCGGGTATTGAACTTTTTGAAATAGTGGTATTCACGGCTGGGTGTGAAATCGTCAAGCTTGTCGCCACTTTCAAAATAGAGATAGTTGAGGCCTTGATTGCGGGGAGCGAGCAGGTTGGCGTCATGTATCTCCTGAATGAACTGGTCATTCGTTTCCGCACTGGCGCTATTGGCGTAGACATTGGTATCGGCCTCTCCAAAGTAATGGGTTTCCGTGCCGTCGTACGAAACCAGGGCCTTAATGCTGGGATTTCTGTTGGCCAGGACTGCGGAGCTCATGCCACCCCAGCTGCACCCTAATAGTCCTACGTTCTCCGTATCCATCGAAAAGCTATCCTCAACCTTCAGGTAGTTCAAGGCGAACTCCGCGTCATACACTTGTTCAAGCATATCTCCCATTTCATTGGTCATATCTCCCGGGTAGCGACCCACCGACCCAATAGAGACCACGATATAACCTTCTTGGGCCAGCCTTTCTAACACCTTGTAGTTTTCAAACCCCATCCCGTTGAAGCCGGCCAGGTATAGAATAACGGGGAGTTTGCCGTTGGTAGGGTTGAGGTTCTCATAGCTATTGGTTTTTATGTCCAGTAATCTATCTCCATCCGTACCCACACCCAATTCCACTACGTAAAACTGAGCCAACTCCTTCGTAAGTCCGGAATAGTCTTCGTTGTCTTGATACTGAATAGCGCGCTGTTCAAACAGTGTAAACAAATCACCAAAAGTTAGGGGTGTGTTGGGTTTTTCCGCAGTAGGATACCAAATATCTAAATCAACCGGCCGATAATGCAAGCTATCGGTAAAGTCAGTATCGGGTTTATACACCCTGGCGCTGTCTCGTAATTGAATCGACTTGAACCCTGCCCGATAGACTTGTCCGATAGCCGTAGAAGTCAAGAAAAGGAAGCAGAAGGTAATAACGTGTTTCATTAATTCTAGTAGAACGAAGGGTTTAGGCTAAAGTTGGATGAGTGGCTGGGTTTAATTTATCCCTGGCTTGTGAGCCGGGGTATCGGAGTATTTAGTCCGCGTTTCTTTACTTCGGGATCCCGCGTCAAGCGCGGGAATATCTCTACAACTCAAGGACTAGCTCAGAAGCAGGGATAATTTAAATTGCTTAAATTAGACTATGCCGCCGTGGTTGTATATCGCGCTTTTAGTTCTTCTGGTTTATGTGGTCATTAGTGTGCTGCTGTACTACCTGCAAGAGTACTTCCTCTTTAAACCCGAGAAGCTGCCCAAGGAATTTCAGTTCTACTACGAGAACCAGGTGGTCGAAGAATATGACATCAAAACACGTGATGGTGCCATCATCAACGGCCTGCATTTTAAAACGGAAAACCCGCGTGGCGTGGTGTTATATCTCAAAGGCAACTCCAAAAGCATGAAGGGCTGGGGAAAGTTTGCTGTAGACTTCACTCGCCACAGCTATGACGTGATTATGGTGGACTATCGCGGGTTTGGTAAAAGTACGGGCAGGCGGTCGCAAAAAGCCATCAAAAATGATCTGCAGTACATCTACAACCAGATCCGGGAGCGGGTGGATGAAAAGTATATCATCCTTTACGGTCGTTCAATGGGTAGTGGGTTTGCCACTAAGCTGGCTTCCATGAACAACCCCAGGATGCTCATTCTGGACGCACCTTACTACAGCCTGAAGAAAGTAGCCCGGCGGTATTTGCCGTTTATGCCGCTATCGGTAATCTTACGGTATCCCATGCCTACCTACAAGTGGCTCAAATACGTAAACTGCCCAGTGCACATTATTCACGGTACCAACGATAAGCTGATTCCGTTTAGCAGCAGCGTGAAGTTGTCAAAAATAAACCCTGAGCGTACCCGGTTACATTCGGTGATCGGTGGTGGTCATAAAAACCTCAATACGTTTGAATCGTATCACGCCATGCTTATGGAGATCATCAACTATAAAAAGCCCGAAATTGATTTGGAAACCACCAGTATTGGGGTAAAGCATGCCGGGAAGAAGAAGTGAGCACAGATGGTTCCTGGGCTTGCCCCATAAAAATATAAACTCCCTACTTGATGTGATACCTCGAAACAGTAGTACATCCCCGCACTTGATGCGGGGTCTCGATGTACTGAGTCTGCACTTCTTTATTTCGGGATCCCTGGTCAAGCCAGGGAAGGGATGACGTGTAATCTATCCAAAGGTTTATGGGGACAAATAGCTTCTTGGAATAATGTTTTGCTTGCGGAAATAATTATAAAGATTGCTTCGTGCCTCGCAAAACGAAAATTATCATTGCATAAATGAAACGAGCCGGTAAATTGCTACTCATCCTACTATTACCGTATATCATCCTCGTTGTAGGCCTCTACCTGGCGCAGCAACGGCTGATTTTCCTGCCTGGCAAATTACCAGCCGATTACGACTATTCCTTCCAGCGGCCATTTGAAGAGCTATTCATCGAAACCAAAGACGGGGCGGTACTGAATGCCTTGCACTTCAAAGCCGATAGTGCCAAGGGCTTGGTCGTTTACTATCATGGGAATGCAGGTGACCTTTCGGGTTGGGGTCATGTGGTGAACGATTTCCCTGATCATGATGCGATGATGCTAGACTATCGAACTTATGGAAAAAGCACTGGCGAAATCAGCGAAGCCGCCTTGTATTCTGATGCGGAATTATTTTATGAAGAAGCAAAAAAGCGGTTTCCCGAAAGCAGTATTATTATATACGGCCGTTCTCTAGGCGCTACGTTCGCGGCTTACACAGCCGCAAGGCGCACCCCGGCGAAGCTGGTATTGGAAACCCCTTTTTATAATTTGACGCACATTGTTAAAAAACAATATTGGTTCCTTCCGGTGGATCTACTTCTGCGCTTTAAATTCCCAACTTCAGATTTTATAGGAGAGGTTAAGTGTCCGGTTACAATCATTCACGGTACGAACGATAACGTGGTACCTTATGAAAGTGGTCAAAAGCTTTTTGAAGCGGTGCAGTCAGAGAAGGAATTTGTGACTATACAAGGTGGAGGTCATAATAACCTGGGGGCGTTTCGAGAGTACCATCAGGCGATTGAAAAAATATTTTGACGCTGTGCCCGGACTTGATCCTGCCTTTGTCGGCAGACAGGCCGGGACCTCGAAAATCGTAGGGACTTACTCCGGGATCCAGGCTTAAGGCCGGGAATAGTTTACCGAATCTCCTCCGAACCGTCATCATGCAGGGCAAACCTTCCTTTATACCGAGGGTGCACTACCTCTCGCTGATCCCAGGGCCAGCCGCCAAACTCCGTGCGCTGATATTCGCTGAAGGCCTGCTGGATCTCTTCCTGGGTGTTCATCACAAAAGGACCGTATTTAGCCACGGGCTCGTTGATAGGTTTACCTTCCAAGATCAACAGGAAGCCTTCATTGGTTCCATTTTTAATCTCGATATCCTGATCAGGAACTAAATAAGCGAGCTGGTCAACAGCTATTTCGCGATGGTCAATTTCCAAGGAACTTCCTTTGTAAAAGAAAATGGTACGCTTGGCGTCAGGAAGCGTAGCAGGTAAAGTCCAAACTGCGTTAGCCCCCATTTTTACAGTGTATACACCGACCGCATTATCGGGGTTTGCTGCCCAGGAGTCAGGGGTCGGATTAAGTGGTCGGTTACTGCCGTATTTTCCAGCGATTACGTCTACGGTGGTGATATTCCCATGGTCGTCCTTAATTTCGACGACAGGAATATCTTCCCTCCATAACATTTTAAAATGCGGCTCCACAAACTTACTCACCTTAGGCAGGTTCAACCAGATCTGGAAAATCTCTAACGGATTGCCTTTGTCTTCATTGAGCATTGGAAACATTTCAGAATGCTGTATCCCCTTACCTGCGGTCATCCACTGCACGTCACCGGCCATAAAACGTCCTGCTGCGCCCAGTGAATCCGAGTGATCTACAGCTCCTTCCTTGTTGATGGTGATGGTTTCGAATCCGCGATGCGGATGGTATGGGAATCCCGGAATGTTACTTCCGTGATACATACGCCAGCCGTCTTTGATTATGAAGTCCTGACCTATGTTTCGACCCCGGAGATGATCTGGATCGACACCCATCTTTTCATTACCAGCCGGATATTCATCGCGATGATAGGCGCAAAACAAAAACGGATCTTGTGTTTCCCACGGAAATCCTAAGGGTCGTACGGCTAAAACTTGTGACATTATTTTAGAGGTAATTGTTAAACTTGAAGAGCATCGCTTTGGCTTAGTTATGGAAATCCATATTATATCTTAAGTTCGACACCAGTTAGAATCGAAATCAAATGAAAGCCATCTTGACACATGCCCCCGGAGGTCGAGAACAACTCTACCTGGGCGAACTCCCCAGTCCTTCGATGTTTAAACATGAATTAGTTATTAAAGTTCGGGCTTCCGGGGTAAATCGTGCGGACATACTTCAGCGCCAAGGAAAGTATCCACCGCCTGAAGGCGTATCACCTATCATAGGCCTAGAGGTCTCGGGCCACGTGCAGGGGTTAGGTGAAGGTTGCAAACGATTCAAAAAAGGCGACCGAGTGATGGCTTTATTAGCGGGAGGCGGATATGCAGAATATGTATCGGTGAACGAAAATCTGGTAATGCCAGTACCCAAAAACGTGGATTTGACTGATGCTGCGGGAATTCCTGAAGCATTTATAACGGCTTATCAGATTCTTTTCGAAATCGCTAAGGTGAAGACGCAGGAGTGGGTCTTGATTCATGCTGGAGCCAGCGGCGTGGGGACGGCAGCTATTCAATTGTGCAAGGCGGTGGGAGCGAAGTGCATCGCTACCGTCAGATCCAATGAAAAGGTAGAATTCTGTACCTCATTAGGGGCTGAAGTGGCAATCAATACCGATGCGACAAAGTTCGACAGGCAAGTGTTGGAAATTACGGACGGAAAAGGAGCCGATGTTGTTCTCGATCCTGTGGGTGCTGCCTACTACGAAATGAATATGGCCATTGCAGCGTTAGATTGCCGGTGGGTAGTGATCGCAGGCTTGGGAGGTGTCAAAATCCATGAATTCAACCTGGCTAAGCTTTTGGTCAAAAGGGTGGCGCTTACGGGCTCTACACTGAGGTCTAGAGACCGCAATTATAAATCTCGATTAGTCAAAGGTTTTAGCGATCAATTACTGAGTAGGTTTGGTACCGGAGAACTTCAACCAATCATCGATGAGGTATTTGATGTACACAAGGTAGCTACTGCTCATGAATATATGGAAAGTAATTCTAACAAAGGTAAGCTCATACTCAGATGGCCCTAGTCACTCAATGCGTACATCACGGTGAATCGGCCGCAGATTTTTGTGTAGGTC
>JBCCIX010000295.1:0-5646 GCA_039028075.1 Bacteroidota bacterium
AGAATTTAACACTTCTGCTTTTTGACGAAATAATCATTCCAACCATCCATTAATAGATCACATCTATTCATTCCGTTTTACAGACCATTTACAAATTGATTCAGCAATTCAAGAAGGATAAATCTAGTTTGATCGCCGAAACGAGATAATAATGAACCAGTTAATTAAACGCCTAATAGGTCTTTCCAATGAAGTAATATTGCCTACCTGTTCTGAGGGTGATGATCCAGATCAAATAGTTGCAATATCTTCAATGGCCACATTGACTCAGGGTTTTTCAATGGTCGTTGATGAAAACCGAACGAACGGACGGGTTCTGATCTACATTCAAAAATACCTTGTGGGTCTAACTGTTTCAATCCATCATGCTAACCTAATCTTACAATCATGTTTTACCAAACCTTAAAAATTTCCTTCCTTTTCATTTGTCTTACTGCTTCTACACTTTATGTTATTTCTTGCAGTAGCAGCGATGATGACCCAAGCCCTGCTGAGTTGGCAGCTAACAGCTCTGGCACAGAAGGGCAGTTTTTGTTTAATAGCTCCGCATGTGAACTGGACAGTATCTACCGCCAAAGCGGTTTTGGAGGCCCGTTTGGTGCAGTGTTTTCCAATGACACTTCATTAGTAACCTATACCAATGGGTTAATCTCCGACGTGGTAACAGAAAGATGGGAAACGGCCACCGAAGAAGTAGAGCCTGGTGAATTTGTTACTAGCACACGATTTTTGGGTACTGATAGATGGTCTATTGAAACTATAAATGGAAACCGTATCACTAAAATAACCAAGGAAACAAACGGAAACACGGTCACTGTTTTTGAGGGGACATATGAGGATAATAAGCTAGTTTCATTTCTACAGTCGGAAACCACCAAATACGAGTTGATCTACAATAATGACCTGCTATCTTTCGCTGAGCAGCTCTCTAGCGCGGATGGGGGCATCATCTTTGATCCTGTCCGTACATTTGATTTTACAGTTTCTGACGGAAACATCACTGAAATTTCATGGACGCAAGCCGGAGAAACGGAGCCAAATCGAATTGAAAAATTTACTTTCGACGACAATCCCAATTTTTACGCTGGAGGAGTCGCTTTCTACCTACCTGTAAACACCACCCTTTTCGTTAATTTCAATAAGAATAACATCTTGTCCTACACGGTAGAAATTCCCAATAACCCTGAAGATACTTTCTCTACAAATTTCAATTACAGCTTTGATGAAGGTCAAAACTATCTGAAGCAGTTCTCAACAGGTGGGGGCGGTCAGGGATTCGGCAGCAGTTCAGAAACCAATTTTATATACGCTAACTGTGATTAGCAATTTGCTTTTGACATAAAACATTACGTATCACAAAACCTTGATTACAATGACTTTTATTATGAGAAATCAATTATTTTTAACCTGGATTATAATTTCTGTACTACTCACGTCTTGTTCCAGTGACGATGACCCGAGTCCTAGTAATAATGAGAACGCAGCGCCGATTATTACTGCTCAGTCCTTTTCGGCAGATGAAGATATAGCTGATGATGTAGTCATCGGTACGGTACAAGCCACTGATACAGAAGGTGACTCGCTTACGTTCAGTATTACTGCTAATTCAGGAAACTTATTTGAGATCACCGCTTCGGGCGAACTGTCCCTTACCACCAATGAAAGTCTGGATTTTGAAACGGCAGTTAGCCATATGCTTACGGTAGAGGTATCTGACGGAACCTCTCAGGCTTCAGCATCGATTACTATTACCGTCAATGACGTCAAAGGTGACAACCCTTTTACCTTTACCTGGACACCTATAGATGGCGGCAATTTCGGTATGCCTGGCGTATTTGCAGGTATCATAGGCGGTGCATCCACTATAGACGGAAATACGCTGAGTTATGATTTTACGGTGGACTGGGGAGATGGGTCTATGCCCGAGCGTTTCACAAGCATTGCGAATGTAAATCATGAGTATACTTCCGGGGGAAACTACCAGGTAAAAATTACCGGGGAACTACCGCACGTGCAACTAGGTCTTCCCTTCTTTTCGTTGGTGAAAACCATCGATAATTGGGGAGAGATCGAGTGGGAGTACCTATTGGGTTCTTTCCAGGAGAACCCTGATTTACAGGTACTAGCAACAGATGTCCCCAACCTGTCAAATGCCACCATTTTAAGCAACATGTTCTTGAATTGTCTCAGCTTAAATACAGGCAATTTCAACGAGTGGGACATGCGTAATGTAACCCTTACCGTAGGCATGTTTAGTGGATGCAGAGCTTTCAATCAACCGCTAGATAATTGGGATATGAGCAATGTGATCTCTACACGTGATATGTTTCTCGATGCCCGTGATTTCAATCAGGATATCGGTAGTTGGGATGTAAGTAAAGTGACAGACTTCTCAAACATGTTTGCTTCCGCTGCCAATTTTAATCAAGATATTGGAAACTGGGACTTATCCGGCGCTACAGGTATCAATGGTACCCTGGGCATGTTTTTTAGTGCTTCTGCTTTTAATCAAGATATCAGCGGATGGAACATGATCAACGTGCGCAATATGCGATCTATGTTTCATTTTGCGACCAATTTCAATCAGGACATTAGTGGTTGGAATGTGGGTGAAGTTACCGATATGGAATCCATGTTTCAGTCCGCATCCAGCTTCAGCCAAAACCTGAGTAGTTGGGATGTGGGTCAGGTAGCGGCATGTACTGGTTTTGCAGGTGGCAGTTCCGTACTCAGCTCATCACAGTTACCAAATTTCACAAACTGTACACCCTAACATAGGCGGGCGCGTTTAATGTCATTTAACGGGTCAGTTTGGGCCAATACAGGAAGGTTAGTTTCTTCCGGACAGGTGCACTTTACAGAACTGTTTATACAAAACGAGCGAGAAGTTATTGCGTATCGAGATGTATCCCATGGTATTTATTTGTTGTTTTGGGAACCGTTAAACTTAACTCGTTAGTTAATCAACTTTCAAAAAACAATAATTGTCTCAATATTAAAACGGTAAAATAATTGCACCATCTACTTTTAGTCTAACGCAGGTGGAGCTTAACCTTTTTCGTTTTACTGAGGGTCATTTGGCGCAACTAATTCTACCAGTCACTCCCGTTTTTATCTGTTTCAGTTTTCCTAACGCAACACCTAATTCCATGGGTCAGTTGTATTTTAAAAATGATTCGTTATGAAAAAGTTTAGGAAAATCGCAGCTCTCATTTGGGTCTTCATCATGATTCAGTCCTGTAGTGACGATGTAGATTCGTCGGAAAATGAGACAAGTATAGGCTCTCTATCCAATGCTTTGGCCAACCCGGAAGCGTGGAATTGGGTAGATAATGAAAACATTATTTCCAGAGACGGTAGCTCGGGAGGCTACGCTATTAATTTTAGTGATCAATCAGACAAGCTTCTAATTTATTTACCCGGCGGTCGAGCGTGCTTTGATGCCTTTTCCTGCGGTGGTAACGAGCCTAATTATTCAGAAGAGAAATTCTTTGCCAAAGCTGATGGAACACGCGCTTTATTTAACAGGAGCGTAAGGGCCGATAATGCAAACAACTTGTTTAAGGATTGGCATCAGGTTTTTGTAGCCTATTCTTCAGGTGACGTGTACAGCGGAGATAATGAAGGTGTAGATGTGGGTAATGGCGGAGACCCTGACCAAACGTTCAAGGGTTTTACTAATTTCTCGATTATGCTGAATGAAGTCGTTACGTTTTTAGTAGAAAATCAAATTACTATTTCTGAAGTATTTCTGGCCGGTTCAAGCGCAGGTGGCTATGGTGTTTTGGCGAATTTCCAACAATTAGAACGTATCATATCCGATAATTTTCCTAACGTTCAATTCACCATGCTGAACGATGCCGGATACCTATTGCTGGACGAAAATGTGGTGCCCTTTTGCTTGAATTCAGAATGGGATAATTTATTCAATATTCAAGTACCCGGTGATCTCAACGATTTTGTGAATACACCAGAGGAGTTCAGGTTCCTAAGTATTTACGAATATCTGAGTAATAAATATCCAAATGCAAATTTTGGGTTTTATGGATCATATTCTGATTTGATTAGCAGAACCTTACTCAGTTTAGGACAAGATAATTGCGCTTACGAAGTAGGGCTCATTAATGCTGACATTTTCAAAGCAGGATTATTGAATCAGTACAACAGAATTCTTCAAGACTTATCAAATTGGCGCGTGTACTACGCTGAAACGGAAAGTCATACGGCCTTGCCATTTGATGAATATCAAACGCTTGAAGTGAAAGGTAAAAAGTTTGCGGATTGGGTGAATGATTTGCACGCAGGTACTGCTGAGGACGTAATTGATGACTAAGAAATCGCCATGCAATACCTGCTAAATACTCTGGTTATCATTTCGACAGTCTTCTTTGTGATGAAGGCACAAAGAGGTCCCTCATTCAAGGTAGTATCTGAAATTACCGAGATAAAAGCGATTGATTCTGACATGGGTCCTTGCTCGAAAAATCCATGCCGAGCGATCGGAATTATAATTGAAATTGAAAAAGAGCGTAACCTTACTGACCTCAAACCTGAAGATCAAGTGATATTTTACTTCAGAGGAACCCTAAATAGCAGTAAGAGTAGTGGAGTAGGTACTGACTTACCGGGCCTTAAGGTAGGCGACCAATTTACCGCACAGGTGAATGAAATTTATGTAGCAGGAGAGCGCCAGCTGGTGGTAAACGAATACAAGAAAATAGCGAATTAATGGATGATGTTAAAAAAAGTTAATTGTTAAACATCCCGTACAGGGAGTGGTTAACCAACTAAAATTATACTACTATGAAAACTTTTCTAATCCTTCTTATTTTCAATATTGGCCTTCTTTCCGAGGGTCATAAGTTGTCGTTTAAAGAGTCAGCATCTATTAGTAACTGGAGAATTACTAATGATGGAGTTATGGGTGGCCTCTCTAAAGGAGCCATACAAAAAACGGATCGAGGCATACTCTTTTCCGGTGAAGTATCCCTTAAAAATTTCGGTGGATTTACTTCTTATAAAAGTGAATTCAAAAAATACAATCTGGAAGAGTATACTCAGGTCGACATTAAATACAGAAGTACAGGTACAGATATGGCGATCCAGTTAGAGACAAGTAGGCAGTTCTTTGCACCCTATTTCAAGGCAAATTTGCCGGTTTCTCCTGAATGGGTGGTAAAGACCGTCGACTTTAATGAATTTAAGCAATATCAAATGGGTGAAGCCAAGAACTTAACCATGCAAGATAAAGATCTGAAAAATGTGATCCGAGTCGGTTTTATCACTAACGAGAAAAAAGCCGGTGCTTTTGAGTTTGAAGTCGATTACATTGAATTCAAATAAATAGATGAAACGCCTCCAAAGCGCTTGGCTTTGGAGGTTTGATATCTCAGTTGTTTTGATACGGCACCACCATTTAGCCTCTACTTTTATCTTCTGACCAATTCCACCCTGCGATTGAGGCGCTTTCCTGCAGCACTTTCATTACTGGCTACAGGTGCAAGTGGTCCTACTCCCTGAGGGATAAGGCGTTCTTTTTTCACGTTATGTTTTTCTACAAGCCATTCTACAACCGCCTTGGCGCGGTCTTGAGCGAGTTGTAAATTGTTACTCAGATCTCCTTGCATATCGGTGTGGCCAACGATG
>JBCCIX010000296.1:0-5626 GCA_039028075.1 Bacteroidota bacterium
CAGGAAGGCCTGTTCATCCTGTTTATTACCAGAACCACAAGCGGCTAAAAAGATCAATGCAACCGCAAAAGTTATATTCCTCATGTCTAGTATTGAATGATTTTAACAAAAATATAAATAAGAACATCTATAACAAACATATCTCTCTATTCAACTGCGAAGAGAGATAAGCGCCGTTATTTCTTGCCAAACTTAATCTTACCGAAAGCTTCCAAACCTTTTCCAAGAAGTTCAAAATATAGGGTAACATAAAGTAGGATGGTCATTAACCAGATGACAATGATGTTGAATCCAAAGGTTCCGAAGTAGGACCCTGCGAAATGTTTTTGAGGAGCAAAAAAATGGGTTCGGTAGTCTAGGATATGCTTGGGATCGGGATCATTAAAGATGGGGTTATATTGCTGGATCAGTTCACCTTTAAATTCAATGATCCGGTCCGTTTCGGTAACATTTTGAACGAGGTCAGCCAAGCTTTCATTAAAATACTTGTTTTTATAATCGTTAAGGTTGTACGATTCAACTTCTCCAAGCTGAAACATTTTTTTCTCTTTAGCAGCTACAATTTTATTATATACACCTTGGTAGTGTTTTTTGAGCTGTTGCAAATAAGCCGCTAACTTATGATCAATTTCAGTCGAATAGTTTTGAACATTGAGGTTGATCAAGTCAATGCCTTCTAGCCCTTCCTTATAGTCAAGTTTGGCAATCTCATTTTTTAAAATAGTAAGATCAGCTTCGGTATTACTTATAAGTTCAGCATCTTCACTTTGGTAGTTTTTGGCAATGTTTTCCTGCTTTCTTTTCAACTCCTCGGCTATGTAGGCAGCTTTGAAATCAGCTTGAGATTCGTATTTATCAAAGTTGAAATAGGGATCTTCAAACGAATTATTCTTGAATTGATATACCGCCATAGCCTCATAGGCCCACCTGGATGCCATGAAGTCAGCGACAATAGGTACTTTCCCTTTAGTGCTCAGAACATTATTTAATTTATCAAAACTAAATAGCAAACCACTTAATATCATTTGAGGGATGAGTAGGAGCGGTATCATTACGTAGACGGTAACTGCACTGTTGAAAGCACTTGAAATATTGAGCCCTAGAACATTGGCCATACAAGAGCATGAAAATAAAACCAGCCAAAAGGCAAAAGTCATTTCTCTTATCTCCAATATGAGATGGCCAACAAGTACAAAGGACAACGTCTGGATTGCAGACAATAGAAATAAAATACCGAGCTTGGAGATCAAGTAGGAATTCCAGCTGAGGTTAAGAAAACTTTCTCTTTTAAGAATTTTTCGGTCTCTAATGATCTCTTCTGCACTCACCGTAAGGCCCATAAAAAGAGCCACTATGATGCTCATAAGCATGAAGGCGGGTACATTTTCATTGAATCGGAAAATATACTCGTCGTCATAGGGAGAACTTTTGTACCTAATGATAAAGGCAAGAATTAGAGCCAGCAGTGGGGCTTCCAGCAGGTTAATGAGCAGGTACTGCTTATTACTGATCTTCGAAATGAGATCCCTGGTGACAAAGATCAGAGATTGTTTGATGCTGTTAGGGATATCCAGTGACTGCGGAGGCTCCTCATTAATGTGGGGCACTTCATCAATATTGAAGTTCTCCGTAAAGCTCTCATTCCAGCCTTTTGGGTTTACCTTTCTCTTGTTGGTTAGCTGGCCATATTCATCTACGACCTTCGCTTCTATGATATTGAATATTTGCTCCGGGTTGACGTTACCACATGTTTCGCATTGCCCCCTTTCGCTATCAACTTGATTAGTAGCCCTCTTGAAGTAGGTGACCGCCTCTACAGGATTGCCGTAATATACCGGGAAACCACCTGTATCCATGATATACATCTTGTCGAACATCTTGTAGATATCAGAGGATGGTTGATGAATCACCACAAAAATTAGCTTGCCTTTTAAGGATAGCTCTTTGAGTAAATCGATGACATTTTCCGAATCACGTGACGATAAACCCGATGTAGGTTCATCTACAAACATGACGGCAGGTTCCCTAATAAGCTCCAGAGCAATATTTAGGCGTTTCCGCTGCCCACCACTGATGGTCTTATCAAGCACACTCCCTACTCGCAGGTCTTTTCTTTGGTCTAAGCCTAGGCTTTCCAGCACATCCATGACGCGCTTATCTAATTCCTTCTCCGAAAATCCCGCGAAGCACAGCTTAGCGTTGTAGTAGAGGTTTTGATAAACGGTGAGTTCTTCAATTAACAGGTCGTCTTGTGAAACATAGCCGATCACTCCGTGTATCTTGTCCTTCTCTGTATTAGTATCAAAGCCGTTGATCTTAATACTTCCTTTTGTGGGGGTTTCAATGCCCGCCAGAACGTTTAACAGCGTGGTTTTTCCGGCCCCGCTGGCACCCATGATACCAATAAGTTTTCCAGGACCTTCAGAGATCTTTACATCTCTAAGTCCTAGCGCTCCGTTGGGAAATCGGAATTCGTCTACATTTGCGTTGAAAGATAATTTTGTGGTCCTTAACTCCTCATTAAATATGGTGATTAGATCGCTGTAGTAAATGGCTGATCCCAGGGGAGTTTTTACGGTACTTCCGTGCGAGAATAGGTAGACCCGATTGGGAATCATAATAAAAGCGTTCAGCACAATGTTATCATCCCCAATGTACTTCGTAAAGTACATATCTACACTGTTTACTTTTAAGAATACCAAGTTGCCATTGATGTCACTTTGATAATGCCTGGAATTCTCATGATCGGATTGTTCCTGGTCATTTACCAACAGGAGATCGGAGAAATCAAGGTCCTTTACCTTATCTTGGATGACAAAGCTTTCGATCAGTTTGTACTCGTCTTTTACAATATTAAAAACTGTACTTATGGTGTCGATAATTTCCATCCTTTGCGGAGTGAAATTCTTATCAGAGCCCACCAGTTCCAATATTTTGATCAATACAACGACTTTTTGTTTTTGAGTAAGTGTTTTATTAATTTTCTTACACAAAGCCAGCGTCTTGACTGAATCACGAACAGAAGTCAGCTTTCGTTTGGCGGCAGGTTTCTTTTCAGTCTCTGTGTTTTCGGTGGAATAACCTGAATACTTGTCGTAAAGCTCCAGATATTCGTTAACCGTTTCTTGATCAAGCTCTTGCTTGAAGAAGCTGATGACAAATTTTCTTTCCTTTTCCGTAACCCCACCGTCCTGCTTTGTAATGATGGCAAAAAGTTGAGTCAGAGCCTTAAGGATTTCCTCACTCATTCGTTATCAAGGGTTTTGGTTAAACCCATTAGTTTAAAAAATGGTATACAGCTTTTAATAGGTCTTGAATTCGAAAGGTATTTCTACAAGTTCAGAAAATTCTTCTCCCGCTTCTTCCATATCTTCATCATCTTCATGAAAATACCACATGATGGTGGTACCGTCAATGTCCTCCAGCGCAGATAACACATCAAGTATAAGCTTTGAAGATGCGGTGTTAAAGTATTCAAGCTTGAATACAAATTCAGTCGCGGGATTTGCATCACCGGCATATTCCTCGATCCAATCTAGTACGGGTTGATAGAATTCTGCGGAGTCTTCAGGGAGGGATCTTCCTGAAATTTCGTAAATGCCGTTCCCTTTATCTAGAATTATTTTTGGGGTATCTTCAGTTCCTTCTAGGTTTAATATTTCCATTATGGTCTGATTTAAAAATTGGGATGATCTATTCGTTATACTCTTGATACGGATGCCTTAAGACAGAAAAACAATTCTCCTCCACCGGAGTCGACAAAATCGTAAACTAAAGGATTTCCCGATTTTCTGGCCATATCCACAAAGCCAAGGCCTGCGCCTCCCTTATCAGATATCTCTGTATTTTTAATAATTTCTTTATAAAGACTTTTAAGGCCATCTTTATCTAAGCTGTTGATCTGCTCTAATTTATCTTTTAGTTTATTGGAGTCATCGCCGTTGATGGGGTTGCCTGAAACAATGATATATTCATTTTCATGTTTACCCATGATAAATATGGCCGCATTTTTATTTTGAACATCTCCTGCATGTTTAACTATATTCTGCAGGCATTCTACCATTACGTTGAATACCTTTCTTTTAACGCTCGATTCTTCACCTGATGAATCCATATTTCTTTCTGCCATGGCCAATATGGACTTGGTGATCTCTTGTGTGAATTCGCCTTCATAAACCAATATCAGATTGTGATCTAATAAGGTTTTGTGCAAATCAAAAATATACTGCATAAGTCTCTTTATATTATTGTTTATTACTCCTTGAGATGTATTAGGGTATGATAAAACTTGATATTACCTCCAAAATACACATTTAATCACTATGTCTAAAATTTTATACCTATTAATAAAACGTCATCAGTTTGTTTTTCATCAGCTTTCCAGTCCTCCCATTCTTTATCAAATATTTGGTAGGCTTCCCGCATCGACTTTTTGTGAATTTCCTGGATTAATGCACGTGTTCTTTTTGGTCCGAATTTACGATTATCTGGTCCACCAAACTGATCTGGGAATCCATCTGAGCAGAAGTAAATGGAGTCACCTTTAGTAAGTTTGGTAGCGTAGGTCGTGAAATTAGTTTGGTTTTTATAAATGCCACCACCTATGGCAAACTTATTGCCTTTTACCTCTTCCATTTCACCCTTCTTCATCATATATAATGGTCTATGCGCACCGGCATATTCTACAGTTTGCTTATCGGGATTTATTTTGCAGAGAGCAATGTCCATCCCATCTTTCGTCTTAGAATCATCCTGATCCTGCCGGAGGGTAGTGGTAACTCCATCATCTAATTGATCAAGGATCAAACCGGGATCTGAAATTTTTCTACTACGTACAATATCGTTCAATAAGAAGTAGCCGATCAAGGATAGCAAGGCTCCGGGCACACCATGGCCGGTACAATCTACAGCGGCCATAAAAATATCATCCCCCATTTGTACGTACCATGGGAAATCGCCGCTCACTACATCCTTCGGTTTATATAAAATAAATGAATCAGGCAGCACCCGGTTGATCACATTGTTGTTCGGTAAGATGGCATTTTGGATACGCTTGGCGTAGTTGATACTATCGGCTATTTTTTTGTTTTTGTTTTGTATTTCAAGCTCAATGATCTTACGCTCGGTGATATCGTGAGATACTACCAATACGGATTCGAGCGTTTCTTTTTCGTCGAATTCAGGAATAGCATTAACCTGCATGACCCGGTCTCCCATTTCAGAGGGGAAGTCCATTTCAGTGGACACCTTAGCACTGCTGGTATTCACTTCTTCCACTATTTCTAACCACTTGTCAAGGATGGCTTTGTTCAAGTCTAACTCTTCAAAGCTTTGATTCAGGTAAGAATTAGGTGCATTGCCAGTATACTCCTCGATCACTGGATTGATATATGAGATCGAACTGTCTTCAAGCCGTGTAATAAGATCCGGCGAGTTTTCGGAAAGCGCTTGCATTTTACTGCGCATACGCTGCTCCTGTTCTGCCCTTCTGCGCTCGGTAATATCGGTGGAGTTTACTATTAAACCGTGTATAGCAGGATTTGACATGAAGTTGGTTCCTGTAGATTCGATCCAAATAAAATCACCCTCTTTCGTTTTATACTCGTACTGTAAGGTAATCTGCTCG
>JBCCIX010000297.1:0-5596 GCA_039028075.1 Bacteroidota bacterium
CAGTCTACGTATAAGCTGGACGTTGAAGAGATCCGTCATTACGGCTATTGTTATGAGGTGCTTAAGCCTCGCTCATTTTTCAATTCTGCTTAGCGAAGACTTTGAATAAATCGTTATCTGAGAAGGGGTGCCCGAAGATCTTTCGGATTTGACGAACTCTCTTTGTGTAATCCAACGTCAAGCTCAACCTTGGCATGCTTTTTTGCCGTCATTTTGGTAGAGAGCGATAGTAAATAACTACATTTTGGTTCTGTCTAATTCTTCGGCTTTATCAAATAACTTTACGGCCTGCTGGAGGATCTCGTTCGTTTGATTGAAAATGGGATAAAAGCCATTGTTATTCCAAATCTGCCGAGCAATTTGTGCTTTTATGTGCAATTTGAAAAGACTTCTGTTCTCACTTAAATCTTGAAGGTTAGGTTCTACTTCATTTAGCTCACCGGTTTTGACAAGCCCATCCAGCATTTGCTGTGAGACATCAAAATCCTGATAGTAATCGATGTATTCCATCGCGTTTAGCCTGTCCTTGTTTTTAGCAACGTAGTTAAATGTATACTCCTGCATCGAATTGCTGGTAAACAAGCGATTTAAGTAGGCCGATGTCATTGATGTATCCAGAGGAACGAAGTAATCCGGCATTATACCTCCACCGCCGTACACCGTTCGACCGCTAGCGGTCTCATATTTAAGTGAATCGTTGAATTTTATACTGTCAGAACTAAAGAATTCCCCGTGTTCAAAGCGTGCTATTAAGTCTTTGGAATAATCTTCATAATCCTGATAAGGCTTCTGGATAGAGCGGCCACTTGGTGTATAATACCGTGAGATAGTCAGCCTAAGCTCAGAACCATCACTTAAATCCATGGGTGCCTGCACAAGCCCTTTACCAAACGACCGTCTCCCTACAATTAGAGCCCTGTCGTTATCTTGAAGCGCACCGGATACAATTTCACTTGCCGATGCACTTCCTTCATTGACAAGGACGATAAGTTCACCCTTCTCAAAAAGCCCTTTTCTATCGGCGAAAGCCTGAGAATTGAAACGTGTCTGCTTCCCCTGCGTGTAAACTATTTTTTTATCATCCGGCACAAACTCATCCACCATGTTGATAGCGTGGTTCATATAGCCCCCCGGATTACCCTGTAAATCCAATACGAGTTTTCCCATACCTTCCTTCTTAAGTTGCTCTAGAGCCACTTTGAATTCATCATACGTAGTGGCGGAAAACCGACTGACTTTAATGTAGCCAATCTCGTCCGTAATCATGTAGCTTGCATCCACAGATTGCTGCGGTATTTTATCACGGATGATGTTAAATACGATCGGCTCACGTTGGTTTTTGCGCTTGACGGTGACCTTAACCTCGCTTCCCTTGGGCCCTTTTAACGTTTTTTGAACATCCCGATTGGTAAACCCTACTCCGGCCACACTTTTCCCGTCAACCTCAACAATTTTATCACCGGAGATGAGACCGACTGCCTCGCTAGGTCCGCCGCTCAGCGGTGAAACTACCACTATAGTGTCTTTGAAAATATTGAATTCAATACCTATGCCCTCGAAATTACCTTGAAGTCCTTCATTAGCAAGCACCTTATCTTTGGCGGGAATGTAGGCACTGTGAGGGTCCAGGTTGGTGAGCATGTGCTCAATGGCATCCTCGACAAGGTCATCGGTATTGACTTGGTCCACATAATTCCTATCAATTAAGGTGAGTACTTCTTTGAATTTTTGCATACTCTTCCCCAAGTTATTTTGCACTACGGTGGGTTTATCCGTAAATGTGGCTCCTATGAGAATACCTCCAGCGATGGCCACCGTAATTATGATGGGTAATCGAATTTGATAATTGCTGTTTTTATATTCGCTCACTTGTATTTCTAACTTTAATCTAAACCTTTTTACAACTTTCTAATTTATAGAAATAATATAGGTTTAACGACGGGGTCGTACTTTTTGTTGATATAAATCATGTCAATGAAATTACATTTGGCAACTCAAATTTTACTAATACTCTTATATTTGTATTTTGAATAAATCTAAGTGCACTTGACAGATCGAAAAATAGCTGATATTGTTGATGAAAACTACGTTCATGCATCTGTACTGTACTATTTTGGCATCGAATTTTTTAACTATACGGAAGACACCTTAGACCAGGTGTGTTTAAAAAAGGGCCTAAACGCGGATATTGTCACCAAAGAACTCGAAAAAGTGACTCTATGTGATCATGATCTGGAACTTGAGACTTTTCCAGTTGATCTTATTATGGAATATCTTCGGCACGCACATTTTGTTTTCATCAAAAGAAAGTTGCCTTACATCGCTAAGCTCATAGATAGTTTTGTACCCAAGCATAGATCGTATAATAATATTGCTAAGGACCTAAAAATTGTATTTCCCTTGTTTGTCGAAGATTTTATCCACCATATTTATATGGAGGAAGACACGCTTTTCGAATACATTAAACAGCTGGCAAGATATGCCGAAGATGGTAAGAACTTTTCACAAGTCTACTATCAAATGGAAAAGCACTCCTTACAAAAATATGCCATGGAGCATGAGGAGCACGATGACGAAATGCTGGGCATTCGAAAAATAACTAATAACTACTCGTTTGATCGCAGCGACCCACTTCATATCCGCGTGGTCTATGCAGAGCTTCAAGCCTTTGAGCAAGAACTCATTACCCACGCCAAGGTAGAAAACGAAATTCTTTTTCCTAAAGCCTTGCTGCTGGAGCAAGAGATGAAACAAAAGATCGGTTCGAAAATTAACCTCAATTAGTGGGGAGAATTATGGCCCTTGATTATGGGAGCAAGCGAACCGGAATTGCAGTTTCGGACCGCCTAAAAATGATCGCAAGCCCTTTAGATACGGTCAAAACTGAGCAGCTTTTGTCTTTTTTAAGTACTTACCTTCAACGTGAAGAGGTGGAAACTATTGTAGTGGGTCTTCCGGTCGACCTAATGAACCGCGAAACCCATGGCACAAAAGGGGCTTTGAAAATCACTAAGAAGATTAAAGCGCAATTCCCGGATATTGGAGTGGTGAATGCGGACGAGCGATTTACGAGTAAGATGGCGTTTGAAGGTATACTTGCTTCCGGTATTCCTAAGAAAAAAAGGACGGATAAAGAGTTGGTAGATAAATTAAGCGCTACTATCATCCTGCAATCGTACATGGAGCAAATGACCTAAAACACGCTATACACTCGGGATGCTATTTCTAAACATTAAGATCACCTATTCACGTTCGACCAGTGCATCCGGACGGGCTTAATCCTTTTTTGTCGAAGAAGGAAAATGGTCTGAAATTGTGTAGACGTCTCCTCCGTAAATTTAATGTAGAATCCTGGTGTAGTTCTCGAAGCGCGAGGGGGCATTTATCAAATTATCTTTAATTTTGCAGATTACTTGGAAAAAGGACTATGATCTATCCTATAGTGGTTTACGGAGACCCTATCTTGAAGAAAAAAGCCCGTGAAATAGAAAAGGGCGAGCTGGACGTAAAGGAGTTGAGTGAGGATATGTTCGAGACTATGGCCGGTGCGCATGGCATTGGACTGGCAGCTCCACAAATTGGGAAAAGCTTGCGTATGTTCGTTGTAGACGGCCGGCCTCTGGAAGATGAAGAAATGCACGACTTCGTCAAAGTATTCATCAATCCACAAATCATTGAAGAAACGGGCGACGAATGGCCTCTTGAAGAAGGGTGTTTAAGTATTCCCAACATTCGGGAAGAGGTGTCCAGGAACACAAAGTTGAAGATCAACTATTTTGATGTGGACTGGAATGAATATACTGAAGAATATAGCGGCATGAAGGCGCGGATTATTCAACATGAGTATGACCACGTGGAAGGGATATTATTCACAGATCATCTTACTCCTTTTAAACGTCGAATGCTGAAAGGGAAGCTTCAAAATATTTCAAAGGGCAAAACCAAGGTGGACTACCGGATAGCTGTTCCTCTAAAGAAGTAAATGCCCAAATTACAATCAAAGCTGCCCAATGTAGGGAATAGCATTTTTACGGTAATGTCCAGGATGGCTGTTAACCATGGTGCCATAAACCTGTCGCAAGGTTTTCCGGATTTCCCCGTATCCGATGAGCTGATTGAGCTTATCAGTAGCGCCATGCGATCTGGAAAAAACCAATATGCACCTATGGCTGGGCTGCCCGAACTACGAGTTTCCGTAAGTAGTTTAATTCAACGACGGTATGGGTATGCCCCTGATCCAGATTTAGAAGTAACCGTAACGGCAGGGGCAACTGAAGCACTTTTCGCCTCAATTATGGCCATAGTTCAGCCCGATGATGAAGTTCTTCTTTTTGATCCGGGATATGATAGTTATGCACCCGCCATTAGAATGGCAGGGGGTATACCTATTCATCTGAAGCTGAAATACCCAACGTATACCATAGACTGGGAAGAAGTAGGCGAAAGTATAACTCCTAAGACACGGCTGATCATCATCAATTCACCCCATAACCCTACCGGCAGCGTACTTTCCAACCTCGATCTTCAACTATTGGAAGATCTAGCGCTAGCAAATGAATTATATGTGCTAAGTGATGAGGTCTACGAGCATATCGTCTTTGATGGTAAACTCCATGAAAGTGTTCTACGGAGTCCTTTGCTCAGGGAACGGAGCATCGCCGTATCCTCTTTTGGTAAGACTTTTCATGCCACCGGCTGGAAAGTTGGCTACCTGGTAGCTCCTGAATCGCTGTCCACTGAAATTCGTAAAGTACACCAGTTTCTTGCTTTTAGCGTGCATACCCCTTCACAGGTAGGTTTGGCTTCGTTCTTGAAGAACCCAGAAAACTATTCAAGTCTTTCAAAAATGTACCAGAGAAAAAGGGATTTCTTTTTACAAGGAATACAATCCTCTAGATTTAGGCCGATACCATGTAGAGGAACGTATTTTCAACTGATAGACTACAGCGCTATCGACCAAAGGAGCGATGTAGAAATGGCTACGTTTATGACGCAGGAATTAGGCTTGGCATCTATACCTATCTCCGTTTTTTACAGTGATCAGACGGATCATAAAGTGCTGCGTTTTTGTTTTGCCAAAGAGGAAGAGACACTTTCCAAAGCAGCTGATATCTTATGCAAGATTTAAGAATTACGTTAATACAATCTACTTTACACTGGCAATCTGCTACCGCCAATCTGGCTATGTTCGAAGAAAAGATTGGGCAAGTAGAAGCGCCTACCGATATCATACTCCTTCCGGAAATGTTCACGACGGGTTTCTCCATGGAAACAGATGGTCTTGCAGAACCCATGAATCTGACCACATTTAAATGGATGAAGCAAATGGCCAAGCAGACCCAGGCCGTTATTCTCGGGAGTGTTATTATCAAAGAAGATAGGAGGTATTACAATCGATTAATCTGGATGCGACCGGATGGTACTTTTGAAAAGTACGACAAGCGTCACCTCTTCAGAATGGCCCATGAGGATGAGCATTTTCATCCTGGCACTGAAAAACTAATTGTTAATCTCAAGGGATGGAACATTTGCCCCATGATATGCTATGATTTGCGTTTCCCGGTATGGAGCAGAAATAGAACAGTAAATAACACCC
>JBCCIX010000298.1:0-5572 GCA_039028075.1 Bacteroidota bacterium
GCTTTAGGATACTGTTTTAAAATAGTAAGCGGTTCGTGCTCGTCTGAAAACGTACTATCATTGATCTCATATCGTAGATCTCTTTTGGTCAGAAAATCTTCCATTTCTTCCAGTTGCATACCGTAGAGATCGGGAACGGTGATGGTTTCACCGTGATTGGTGGTAACGGGGAGGTACATATAGAAAAAAACTAATGTTCCCATTACGGCCAATGATACCACAAGTACCAGATGAAGAAGAAAGCCTTTCAAAGTGTCCGGAAATAGTGTCATTCGTTCATTTTCAATTCCCAACAAACATAGTCAAAATAGTCCTAGCGGCCCTTATAGTCATTTTGAAGTCTTTTTGCTGCTTTAGATTTTTCCAGAGCACCCTTCAAAATGGTGGTTATCAGTTCAGGAAAAGATATCCCTTGTTCTTGCCACATCATCGGGAACATGCTGGAGTTCGTGAAGCCAGGAATGGTATTTACTTCATTAATAAAAATGCTGTTTTCAGGAGTTAAAAAAAGGTCTACCCTGGCAAAATCTTCACAATGGAGTGCTTTATAGGCTTGAATAGATAGTTTGCGTATTTCTTCGCTTGTCTGAGCATCGAGGTTAGCAGGCACCTTAAGTTCAACGGCAGTAGGATCTTGATATTTTGCCTTATACGTGTAAAATTCATATTGGGGACTGATCACGATTTCTGCGGGGAGGGAAGCTTTGAGGTCTGTATTTCCCATCACGGAACATTCCAGCTCGCGCCCGGCAATATACTCTTCAAACAGCACCGTGCTATCATAGATGAAACACTCCTTTAAAGCCAAAGTAAAACTCTTTTCATCACTTACTTTTACTACACCTACTGAAGACCCCAAGTTAGCTGCTTTTGCCATAAACGGAAGCCCTAAGCGCGAGCGAACCCCTTCGAAAAAAATGTCTTCCAGTTGCCGGTAATCGTAAGCAATAAATTTGCTCGTGGGAATACCCGCCGCCTGAAGTAACCTTTTGGATGCCAATTTGCTCATGGCAACTGATGAACCGAGAACACCACTCCCGGCATAGGGCACATTGATAGTTTGTAGTAAACCCTGGATACTTCCGTCTTCGCCGTCGGTACCGTGAAGTACCGGAAACACCAGGTCAGGTACAAAACTTTCATTACCGGCAGTAAAAGCAGCGGAACCTGAAGTCAATCGTAATGAAACCAAGTCGGCATTCGAAAAATCTCCGGATACCTCACGCATAAAGTGCCAATCTCCCTGCTTTGATATTCCAATGAGATAGGGTTCAAAGTGGGCTTTATCTATAGATTGAAAAATATTTTTGGCCGACTTTATCGAAATCTCGTGCTCAACGGACTTCCCACCGTATAAAATAACTACGTTGTGCTTTGCCATTCTACCGCTTTAAAACTGACCAAATATAAATTAAATGGTCTTAAACCCTCGGATAAGCCCGGTAGAATCAAATCCTCTTTTGGTCCGTTACGTTTGAAATGAAAGAGAATTCGTGACGGGGTCAATGGATCAGTTGCTTTTCAATATACGCTCCACATAACCAAAAGTCTCACCTCTGACCTGAATAAAGTACAACCCTTGGGCTCTGTCACCTATGTTAAAGGTGTAGGTTTGATTGATGGTATTCGGAAGGTTAGCCTCCAGGATGGAATGCCCGAGAGTGTTGAACAGTATGATATTTACATCTTCTCTTTGATCCAGTTCGAACCGGACGTTAAAGCGCCCGTTGAAGGTAGGATTAGGGAAGATGGGGACATCAGACTCAAGAAAAAAGTCAGTGGTAAATACTTGAATGTTATCGACAAAGATCGGATCTCCGTTGTCATTTGTGGAGACGAAAGCAATTCTAACTTCTGATTCCCCCAAATAATCAGTCAGCGCTATGGACACGTTTTCAAATTCGGTTTCAGTCCTACCTGTTAAAAATAAGCCACTCACTAGGTCTATACCAGTGCGATTAAAAGAAGTGACTTCGTAAGATGCGCCGCCGTCCCTGGAAATAAACACAGCTAAGCCGTCATTTTTTATGCTTTCATGGGAATAAGAGTAATCAAAATTAAGCGTAGCTTGATTGACCTCAGAAAGATCTATCGTTGGCCCTGCTAACCAATCCTGCTCCCCGATAGCCTCATAAATGCTTAGATCAATGGATGCCACCCCATCCTTTATGATCCAGGTTACATTATTGTCAGGGTTTCCACTGACCCAAGCTGACTCCTGACCACTAAATGATTCCTTGAAAGGAGCAAAGTCTTCAGACGTATTTATTTCAAAAAATAGTATCTGACTGTTATTAATTGGATTAAAATCAGTGGTATCGTTGGGGCTATCCACGCTGAAATACAGACGGTGGGTTCCTTCCGAGAGTTCGGTAATTTGATCTGAAAAAGAAAAAGTATTACCTGCCGCTATGCTTGTTTCCACGGTGATACTCACCGTGTCCAGGTCGTCAATCACGTAGTTGACGTTAAATTTTTCCAAGGGCACGGCCCCGGAATTTTTCAGTTGTGTTACTAACTCAGGTGCTACCCTGTTTGAAACAGGTGATGGAGATTGTATAGCAATTAGATCTACACCCGGTATGGGCTCAGTCAATAAACTGATGTTATCTATGTACAAATTGTTGCCGAAATCATTTCTAGCTACAAATGAAACTTGCATATTATCGCGACCCAGGTAGGCTGACAAATCAATGGTTTCTGTTCTCCAATCTTGAGCGCCACTAGGTGTAAAGGAGCTACCGGAATTTCCAGCTGTTTTAAGCTCTTCCGCCTGCTTAAAATAAACGACATCACCCTCTTCCAGTGGGTTTTCGCAATTTTCCGACACGATCACTGATAACGCTTCCATTTCAACAGTTTGTTGACCACTCACAAATTTGGCATAGGCTACATCGAACGTTAATATGCTGACCGCGGCGGTAAAGTCGAGTAGCGGTGATGTAAACAAATCCAAATCACCCTGATTTTCATGACGGAAAAACTCAAGGGTTAAGGCCTTATTATCGGGTTCGCCATTGGGTACGGAACGTAGCTCCCAGGTCACAAGCTCATCGTCATCGTCAATGACCCAATCGGATGGAATTTCATTGAAATTTACAGTTATAGACCCGTTAACCTCTTGAGGAATGGATACTCCAACGCTGGAGATATTGTTCAAATTATTCCCATCCGTTACGCCATTGGTAGAAATGATCGTAAAAGTGAGGTTATTATTTTCGTTTTCACTTAAGACGATCGGTGATAGTTCCACCGTAGTAATCTCCAAAGGGCCAAGGTCTAAGGCCAAAATATCGGTGCCTTGGATTATACCGCCTAGCTCAGTTTGAATTTGAGCGGCGGTAATCTGGTTGGTTCCGTAATTCCTGATTTCCAGGGATGGGCTTACTTGAGTATCGCAAGTGGTGACCCCGGGGGATAAGATATTTCGAATACCTAGGTCGTTACTGGTAGGCACCGGTGGTTCAGCACCCAGTGAATTAATGAGACTGGCTCTGCGCGGGCTGTTGTCTATAACCGTTCTCATCCTTGTTTTTTGATCTTCGGTAAAGAGATTCATGCAAACATCATTGGTGAAGTCCATGTAGTTTTGAAACATGTCGTCACTTCCGCACGTGCTAGGGCCCGGGAAACTACAGTTGCCTAAACCATTATTATCATTGCTGGCTCTCGGTGTATCAGCGCAAAAATCATCCACTCCACACCCTCCGTCACCCCAAATATGACGTAGGCCAAGGTAGTGGCCCACCTCGTGAGTAGTGGTGCGTCCTAAATCGTATCGCGAATCCAGCACCGCGTTTTCATCTTTTGCCACGGATCCAAAGGCTAGATAGTCTACTACTATACCATCCGTTATTGCGCTTGCGCTGGCAGTCTCCAAACCGCCAATATCTGAAACTGGAAATTGAGCATAACCTAAAAAGCCGTCTCCCAAGGCGGTCACCCATATGTTTAAATAATCTTCACTGGGCCAGTTACTTAAGGTTTTAAGCGTATAATTATCGGCCAGGAACCACGTAAGCTGGTTGCCATTAACGCGATTAATGCCGTTGGTGGCTAATCCTTCTGGGTCGCGCTGAGCCAACACAAACTCAATTTCTATGTCGGAGGCTACCGGCTCAAAAACGGCTGGAGTGTTCGCAGCATCTGCATTGGTTCTTCGAAAATCCTCATTCAACACATCAATTTGCGAAAAGACCTGCTGATCGGAAATATTTCTCCCAACGCCAATGGATTCACCGGCATGTATGATATGCACCACCACCGGAATACGAATTACTTCTTGTGTTCTGGCCGTTTTACTCTTTTCTTTTCTGATCTTGATCTTATTGACCAGCCAATTTTCGAATTGGGCAGGGCTTTCCTTGGTTAAATTTCTTTGCTCAAGAAATTCCTGATATTTAACCATACCACACCGCTCTTGGGCACGGGTAATGGCGCTTGGTAAGAAAAAAAAGCCTATAAATATGATTACTATTAACCTCAGCGAACCGTTTTCTCGACTAACGATCACTGCTATAACATATTGTCAGGGAGTTTTGCATTTGGATCATCGGCGTGGGTAATATTTACCGCTTCTACTGACCTAATTTCAGGGACCACCTTACGAATAGCTTCTTCTACACCTGCCTTTAAGGTCATCGTAGACATAGGACATGATCCACACGCGCCGAGAAGTTCAAGTTTAATGTCTAGATCCGGAGAAATATCGAGGATCTTAACGTCACCGCCATCTGTTTCCAAATACGGGCGTATTCCGTCTAGCGCTTCTTCAATTTTTTCAAATAATTCTTCTGCCACCTGCATTTTACAAAGTTATACTTTTAATTCGACTTGTTGGGTTTTTTCCATAGATGCATTTCGTATTGCTACTTGTCGTGCAACAGCTTCAGCAAGCTGGATGAAGGCATCTCCGGTTATATCATTTTTCATAACGGCTGGTAAACCGCTATCACCTCCTTCTCTGATACTTTGTACCAGCGGTATTTGACCTAGAAATGGCACATCATATTTTTCGGCAAGTTGTAGTCCCCCTCCTTCACCAAAAATGTAGTATTTATGATCAGGTAGCTCGGCCGGAGTGAAATACGCCATATTTTCAATGACTCCGAGTATAGGAACATTAATCTGAGGTTGTTTAAACATTCCCAAACCTTTCCTAGCATCCGCCAAGGCCACTTTTTGAGGCGTCGTAACGATAACCGCACCCGTTACGGGAACTGTCTGTACCAGCGTCAGATGAATATCACTTGTTCCAGGTGGTAAATCAATTAAAAGATAATCGAGATCACCCCACTCCGTGTCTCCAATAAATTGCTTAAGTGCAGAACTTGCCATTGGGCCACGCCAAACCACAGCATTATCCCCCGGAGCAAGAAAACCAATGGAGATCAATTTGATACCGTACTGCTCCAAAGGCAATATTTTATTCTTACCATTGATCTCTTTGACGCTAGGTTGTTCATTTTCGCAATTGAACATGGTTGGCATAGACGGACCAAAGATATCGGCATCGATCACACCTACTTTCGCTCCTTCATTGGCTAAGGCTACCGCCAGATTCGCAGTAACC
>JBCCIX010000299.1:0-5550 GCA_039028075.1 Bacteroidota bacterium
ATAGGAAACTTCAGATGGAGCCCTTCACAATATGCCTACAAGCAATGGGCAGGGCTCTACACCGAAGGAAACCAGCATTTATACGTCAACCGTGGTTTCGGCTATATCGGCTACCCCGGTAGGATTGGTATGCCGCCGGAAATTACAATTATTGAGCTTAAAAGTGCTTAATTAATTACCTCTGAGACTATTTTTCCCGACAGCAGACATAATGGTATGCCCCCACCGGGATGTACACTCCCTCCGCAAAAGTAGAGTCCGTTGATCTTACTGGTAAAGTTGGGATGCCTTAGAAAGGCTGCGAGCTTACTGTTCGAGCTGGTACCATAAAGTGACCCCTTGTAGGACGAAGTTTTACTTTCGATGCTAAGCGGCTCCAAAATTTCTTCAGTTGCTATCAAAGGTTCCACGTCTGTTTGAAGCAGTCGTGATACCTTCGTAATTATCGCTTTTCTGGTTGTATTTTTTGTTGTCTCCCAATCTTGACCTTCGTTACACGGCGCATTCACCATAACGAACCAATTTTCACATCCAGAAGGAGCGTCAGCAGAATTGAGTTTGGACGTAACATTGATATACACGGTTGGGTCATGGTATAATTCCTTCTTATTGAAGAGGTGATCAAATTCAGTCTGATAGTCTTCACTAAAGAAAATGTTATGTAGACCTAATGCTTTAAATTCTTTCTGGATGCCCCAATAATAGATCAAAGCTGAGCTAGACCGTTCCTGTTTCCGTATTTGCTTTGGCACCTCGTAGGTAGGTAGCAACTTATCGTAGGTGTGATAGACATCCATATTTGAAATTACCCGATCAGCGCTTGAAAACTCTCCGTTACTTTTTACGCCTTTAACGCCCTTATTATCTATTACTATTTCGTCCACAGGGTTTGCATAGTTGAATTCCACGCCAAGATCGAGGTTCAATTTCACCAGTGCATTCGTTATGGTATGCATACCGCCTTTTGGAAAAAAAGTGCCAATATTATGTTCGAGGTGTGGAATAGAATTAAGTATGCCAGGCGCTTTATACGGGTTTGAGCCGTTGTAGGTGGCATAACGATTAAAAAGTTGAACCAGTTTAGGGTGAGATAAACCATCTTTATTGGCTTGATTCATACTTTTAAGTATATCATACCTATAAATTTTAAGTAGGGCTTTTACAACGTCCTTAGTCAGCCAGGTGGAAGCCTTATGGAGCGAGTGGTTCAAAAAAATCAAACCCGCTTCTTCATAAATAAGCTCACTCTTTTTTAGATGATCTATCACTACCTGTGCTTTAACCCCAAGGACCCGTTCAATCTCCTCTCCAAACTTTTTGGCATCAGTGTAAGACTTTAATTTTGTACCGTCCTCGTAAAAGTAATGACAGGCTACATCTAATTTCTCGTAGTCATAATAGTCGCGTGCCTCTTTACCGGCCGCTCGAAATACATCATCTAATAAATCGGGTAAAGTGAATAGGGAGGGCCCCGCATCAAACCGGTAACCCTGTGACTCAATTTCCGTGAGCTTCCCACCAGGGTAGTTATTGGATTCAAAAATGGTGGTTTTATATCCTCGTGCTTGAAGTCGTGCCGCCGTGGCAAGACCTGCAACTCCCGAACCTATAACAATCGCCTTCAAACTCATTTTTTGATTTGAACAGTGGGTTAATATATTTGTTTTCTTTTTTTAGCAAATATGTCAGAATCAAAGACTTGTATCAGCTGTCAGCAAGAAGTAATAGGCAAATATTGTCATCATTGCGGCCAAAAGTCCGGTATAGTGAGGCTGAGCTGGGGGTCGATGTTTAATGACCTTCAGCAGCATATTTTTGCTTTTGATAATAAGTATTTTCGCACCATTATAGATCTCACACTACGTCCGGGTAAGGTTATTCAGAGTATTTTGGACGGCGTTCGAGTTATCTATATTGGTCCTGTTGGATTCTATTTTTTAATGCTCACCACGTATCTTTTATTAGCCTCATTTTTGGATATCGATCTCGGCAGAATCATGGCTGAAACAGGTGAGTCTATCAATAATGAGCCTCAAACAGAAAATCAACAAGCCCTAAACAACGAAGTATTTTCTACCATCACCAATAACTTCAGAATCTTTTCTTTCATTACCGTGCCTTTCTTTGTGTTGGGAAACTTCCTGTTTTTTAGGAGAGCCAAAATGAATTTCGTTGAGCATTCGGTGGTGGTCTTTTATGCGTTGGCATGGCCTTTTGTTATCAGTTGTTTCTTTCTTTTCGTCTTTAAACTATTTGATTATTGGCCGGGAGCATGGTCCAGCCTCATCGTAGTGGTTTATTTTGCCTGGGTGTGTGCATCTTTTTATGCTAAAAACAAGGTGCTAGGATTTATTAAAGGTATATTTTCGGTCTTATTTAGTTATCTGATCATGATAATTATTTTTGTGCTGTCATACTTTGTTTATCTATTACTAAATCCGGAGCTTCTCAAACAATTCGCCCCTAAAACCTAGTCAAGTTCAGAAATTAGTTCATGCAATCGAATGGTTTGAGGAATATACATTACCCTTATTAACTTTTTAGTTACCATCCAGATCAAGACAAAAATCAAGATGGAAAAGGTGCTTCGTAATGTTATTTCAGGAGTGCTCCAATCCATGATAAACCATAAATCCCACTGAATTTTTAAGTATAGTGCAGTAACACCAGTTGGTATAAGTATCTGATAAAGCTTGAGATACGTCTTGAGAGTTTTTAAAGATCGCTTCACCGAGTTTTTAATACTTAAATCGATATTGGGTTTGTTCAGCAAATGATATTTGATTCGATAATGAACAAATAAAAACGCTGAAAGACCTACCAATTCTAAGCTTATGGATATACGATCTTTTAACCCAATCATGAAGGTTGCTATAACCAAAATAACCACAGAAAACACCATAAATAGTGCATCCCAAAACATCTTGCTATTGATTTTGGAGAGAGATCGTTTTGTTCGGAGCGTGAAAATGTCTTCCAGCTCTGTCTTGCTGTAGACCGGCCGATTCTCCTCAACATGCCTTTTTATTTTTTCGAATTCCATTATAATACTCGTATAGATTCTTTCAGTTTCTTCTTAATTCGATTAAGTCTTACTCCTACGTTGTTTTCTGTTATACCTACAATTTCGGCAATTTCCTGGTAGGACTTATCGTCAATGTATAAGGTCAATAATGCTCTTTCACTGGGATTAAGGAGAGCTATTCCTGTTTTTACATGTTCAAGATCAAAATCCTGGTCTGCGGTATTTGAGGCAGACGTGTTTTTTTTGTCAAAGTCAGGATTTCTCTTTCGTTTTTTTAGATCGGCCATGGCGGTATAAAGGGCTACTCTGTACATCCAGGTGCTCAATTTTGATTTCCCACGGTAACTAGGATAAGACTTCCATAGTTGCAGTAGGATTTCCTGAAAGAGATCGTTCCTATCCTCTTCTGAATCACCGTAAAGCCTGCATATTTTATGTATGAGACCTTGGTTCTTTTCTATGACCGCAATGAAGTCGCGTTCTAAATCTGACAATGATTTGAACTTTTGTTTACCGTATTTGTATTTAGATAAATAAAATACTTACAGAGCCTACACAAATAATTACATAACAATGGGCGTGATTTTGTTTTGAATGGATTAATGTTAACTTCGATAGTTGCCTAAGGAAAATGAAGAAAAGTAAGTACGTCTTGCTCGCTCTTATGCTTTGTGCTTGTACTTATGCGAATGCACAAGTGGAAGAACTAGGGACTCAAAACAGCCTATTTTATTATAGCGGCTATTTGGGAAAGTCTGACAAACTAGAATTTAATCTCCAACTTTCTAAACTCAGTGTTTCGGGTTCTTATATTTTGGAAAAAAGTGGGGATCTGTTCATTTTCAAAGGCCGTATGGCCACCGATAAATCGGGTTTAGGCGTTCGGATATATACGGATGAAAATGATTATGTAGCTTCTGTGGAGGCGAAGTTTATCTCCACGAATGATGATTTTGCAAAGGAGATCAATGGTGTCTGGAAAAGCGCGGATGGTCTCACCACGTTGCCCATTTTTCTTAAAAAAGTAGCCGAACTAGCGTCCCAAAGACTAGATGATGACTACAATCTAGCTGATTAGTTTTTTTATCTTAAATGAAACAAAATCCTGCCTAAGTCAGTCTGTTGTTAAAGTAAACATTTTATTTAATGACAGTTAAGGCCAAAACAAAAATTCACGATATCCTTTTGGTGCTAGGCATCAGCCTTACGCTTATTTTATCCGGCTTTTGTTGGTCTAAAGTACTTCTCAAAGAAACTGACCTTCAAGTTACCGGTATTCAAACATCTAAAAGTGTATCCAGCACGGGGAAGAAAGTTGTATTCCTAGGCGGTATTTTCTTTGGGATAACTAAGTATTTACGCTCAAATTAATAGTTATTTCTTTACCCATTCCAAAAAAGGGTCCTGTCCATTTGCCAGTTGCTCTACATGATTTGCAGTTTTCAGTTGGGTAATATGGACATCAACGACTCCCAAATGTTTCGTAGAGATCATGGTATTGTATTCGTACTTTTTCCAGTCTTCCCACGTAAATTGGAGACCTCCAATCGGTAGAATAGTAACCCACATTTTCCAACTTTCGGGTAATCCGTTTTTATCTAATATCCATAAATAACTATCCCCCGGTGTAACGCCTCCTTGGCTATAGGTAACTAGCAGGGCATTATTATTCTTACTTTTTACCAGTCTTCGCTCTGTGCCCGGATCTCTGACTTTAAAAGGTGCCGAAAACCAAAAAGAATCATTGGCGAAATGCGACCATGCGGTCCGTATTAACTCCCTCTTTGACTCTTGGCTTTCAATTGGTCTTCCGTCAACCCAAGCCAAACCATCCTTACTACTGGGATCGAGCAATACCCGCTTATTCTCCCACTGCACTTGAACCAGGTTTCTTCGTTTATCCCATAGGAAATGATGTGCATCGCGAAAAGTCCATTGTAGTACTGCAATTGAATCCCATCCTTGTATATTTACTGCGTTTAACATTTTGTTGGCTAAGGCTTCTGCCTCTGGGCCTGTTTCTCCGTAGGGTAATCGCTCGTTGAGGGCGAAATACGCGGCTAGGATCAGAATCGGTAGCGCAAAAATGGTGTACAAAAGCTTTTTCATTTACCGGTTGGGGTATCGCACACGATTGAATAAAGGCATCTTTCGAAAACGGCTGCGGAATTTTTTTAATTTTTTCTTTTCACTGAGCTAACTCTTTAATTCCTTTGCAAATAATTTCAAAAAGAGTAAGCGATCATGGCTATTAAGAAACAATATTTCAAAACTAAACCTGATGTAAAAGTTACATTAAGTTTACCAAAGACTGCGGTTAAAGGCGCTAAAAAAGTTGAAGTTTACGGCGACTTCACTAACTGGGATGAGGGCATCAAAATGACGAAGCAGAAAGACGGATCTTACAGAACATCTGTGACCCTTAATCCTGAAAATGAATACCAATTCCGTTATTTGATAGATAATGAAACTTGGGAGAACGATTGGAAAGCTGACAAATATGTTAGTAACGGAGTTTCAGGTGA
>JBCCIX010000300.1:0-5546 GCA_039028075.1 Bacteroidota bacterium
ATGGGAATAATTATTTACGTTTAACTCTATGATAAGAAAAAGTACTTTTCTTTTTAGCTGGCTATTATTTTTCATCATAAGCGGATACGCACAGAACTACCAGCAGAGTTATCTTTCCGCTAAAAAGCTTTTCAATGAAGGTAAATATGGTCTGGCCAAGGAAGCTTTTAAACCACTTATTGCCAAAAATGAATTGAACGATTTCTCAGCTTACGCCAGTTTTTATTATGCTGTTGCTTCGTACCGGGAGGGCTACCCCGCTTTGGCAAAAGACATGTTTTTGCAACTTAAACAGCTTTACCCGAAATGGAGCCTTATTGATGAAGTCAACTACTGGTTAGGACAGATTTACATGGAGAGCGGAAGTTACGACTTGGCTATAGGTGCACTGAGAGATATAAAAAGGGATGAGATAGCCAACGATGCAATTGATCTAAAGCGTCACTTTTTTGGTAAAATAGAGGATGGAGATCTGCTTACCGAACTTTATCAAACCTATCCGTCTGAAAGGCAGTTGGCGGAAGTTCTAGCTCTTAATATCACCCGTCAACCTTTAGTACATCAGGACCACGAGCTCCTCAATGAAATTATTGATCGATTCCAACTTCATCCAGATGATTTTAATATGGTAAGCAGCCGTGAATCTGTGTTTAAAGAGGAATATCGAGTAGCCGTGCTCTATCCTTTTATGGTGAGTGATTTGCAGCCCAACGACCGCAGAAAGTTTAATCAGTTCATTTTAGATATCTATCAGGGCATTCGGTTAGCGGCCGACAGCTTAAATAATAGAGGACTAGTAATCAAACTTCTAACCTATGATACCAAAAGAAGCGCCATTACGCTAAAAACGATTCTGGAAAAGGAGGAAATGCTAGATCTTGATGTGATCATTGGTCCCTTTTCTTCCAAGCTCACTGAAATCGTTAACGAGTTTTCATTTAAAAATAAGATCAATCTGATCAATCCTCTTCGTACGGACTCGGAAGTTATAGGTAACAATCCTTACTCCTTTCTTTACCACCCTAGCAACGAGACCATAGGTAAGAAGATGGGCGAGTACGTTTTAAAAAATTCAGATCGCAGACCTGGCGTTATTATCCATAGTCAAACAAAAAGTGATTCTATTTTGGCTTATTCCTATAAAAAGCGAATGGAGAAAGATAGTTTTAACATTATTCTGACCAAGGGTGTACATAAAGACTCAACACGTCAAATTTTAGATCTACTCTTGGTTAAGGATGCAAAGCTTGGTGACGCAGATTCTGACAAGGCCAAAAAAAGATATCAACTGGCTCCCGACAGCATAAGCCATATTTTTGTAGCCTCCGATAACGGATTAATAGCGTCAAAAGTGATCAGTGCCGTGGATACCCGAGGTGATTCCATTCAGGTACTCGGACCCGCCAGTTGGCTAGAGTTACCGGTTATCAATTATGAGTCGTATAACAGGTTAAGAGTAACCTTGTACGCACCGGTGTATCAAACCAAATCAACGGCTGAATACGAGAAGTTTCGAAAGCTATACCTTCAAAAACATCATTCCGTGCCTTCGAAATATGCTAACATCGGTTTTGACTTAATGATGTTGGTGGGTGGGGGTCTGGAAAAGTACGGTAAATATTTTCAAACAGGTTGGAGTAACGAACAGTTACTAAAAGGGTGTCTCACTGTAGGGCATCGTTACGAGCTGACCAATGATAATAATATAGTACCTATTTTGACATTTGAAGACGCAGGAGTTAAAGTTTCGTACGAAATAGAGGGGGAAAGGTATGCAGTTAAAGAGTAGTAAGCAGTTATTTGAAAAGGCGCAAAATTTTATCCCGGGGGGAGTAAACTCACCGGTTCGGGCTTTCAAAGCAGTAGGAGGCGATCCGGTTTTCATAAAATCGGCTAAAGGTGCGCATATCTATGATGAAGACGGCAACAGCTACATAGAGCTAATCAATTCGTGGGGACCTATGATACTAGGCCACGCCCATGAACTGATCGAAAAAGCAGTTTCCGATGCTATAAAAGGATCTCTTTCCTTTGGAGCACCTACCCGCAGAGAAATAGAAATCGCGGAGTTAATTACGGCCATGGTACCTTCCGTAGAAAAGGTGAGAATGGTTAATAGTGGAACTGAAGCCACTCTATCGGCAATACGCCTAGCCAGAGGCTATACAGGACGAGATAAGATTATAAAATTTGAAGGGTGCTATCACGGCCACGGCGACTCTTTTTTGATAGCGGCGGGAAGCGGAGCAGTAACTTTAGGTGTTCCTGACAGCCCTGGCGTTACCAAGGGCACAGCTAGTGATACGCTGACCCTACCTTTTAATAACCTCTCAATGGTAGAGAAGCTGGTTGAAGTAAATGAAGGCGAAATAGCCGCCGTGATCATTGAACCTGTGGCTGGAAATATGGGTTGTGTATTACCTAATCCGGGCTATTTGCAAGGCTTGAGATCAATCTGTGACCGGCATGACATTATTTTGATTTTTGACGAGGTGATGACCGGGTTTAGGCTTGCTAAGGGCGGGGCTCAGGAGGTCTTAAAGGTTATACCTGACATGACCACGTTAGGAAAAATAATAGGTGGAGGGATGCCCGTAGGCGCTTACGGAGGCAAAAAAGAAATTATGGACTATGTAAGTCCGGCAGGGCCTGTCTATCAGGCTGGGACACTGTCCGGTAATCCCGTTGCTATGGCTGCGGGTATGGCGGTACTCAGTTACTTAAATGATCATCCCGAGGTGTATCTAGAGCTTCAAGAAAATACAGGTACAATCGTAAGTGGTATTCAAAATAATCTAAATGGGCTGGGTTTACCATTTACCATCAATCATATTGGCTCTATGTTCAGTTTGTTTTTTACAGATAGAAAGGTAACCAATTTTGAAGAGGCGAAAACTTCAGACACTACCGCCTTTGGTAACTACTTTAAAGGTATGCTGGATAAGGGTATATATTTAGCACCTTCTCAGTATGAGGCCTTATTCGTTTCCAGATCTATACAGAATACCGAAATTGAAGCCATTATCAACGCTAATTATAATGTGCTTTCAGCGCTTAAAAAAGGAGGAATGATATGAGTAGTTCCGCCAGAAAGAAAACGAAAATGCACGTAATGTAAATGGCACCCGTTAAATTGAATTTGATCAGAGTTTTGAACCAATGCTGCTTATATACCCGCAGAAAAGAGATAAAAGCATACGTGGAGACGATCAAAAACGCAGAAATCCCAATATAATTATCTAAATCTTCATCTTCTACAAAAAACGTAATGACGATAAGGCCTACACCATAGAAAAAATAGGCGAAGGTATGCAGATGTAACGCATGAATCAAATGCATGATGTAAAGGTATTTTCTGCGCACATACAGGAGCTTTAGCACCACGGCAAAGATTGGGATCAATAAAAGCATCATCAACGGCAAATTCTTGGTAATGAACTCCGCAAACAAGGTCTCGTCAGTGCGGTTTACTCGTATTATCTGTCTTACAATGTGTTCCTCCAAGCTGCTTAGCTTTTCAAGCTTTAGTGAATCATAAATCTGATTATCGGAGATGGTGAGATCATTCTTGAGTTCTTCTATTTTTTCGTAGTCGATCATGCCTATGACCTTGAAGATATTGGGATCTCCCTCATCGAGATTTATGTCTATTCCCTCCGCATCACTTTTCTCGTCTGATGTTGATATGGTGTCAACTTCTAGAGTAGCACTATCGAGTGGTAAGGGTCTATTACTATTCTTCAATGAGTCAAGAATTTGTAATTCAGGTATCAGCTTAAGGCTTCTTAAGGTAGTACTATCGAGCGCCATGATTAACTGAGACCTTTCCGCTTTGGTTAAGTTTCTATCCAAAGCTTTTTGAATATTGATGAGCTCGGCCCCTTTCAGATCTCTTTCAATTGTTTTGATACGACTTTTACCTAGAACTTCTTTCAGCTTTGCGAGTTCAACGGCATCCAGGCCATCGATTTTATCAAGGCTAACAGAAGTCATAACCACGGCTTTGTCAGGATTATCTCCAATGGACTTTTTAGTGGCTATTGAAAACACAAAAAAGAAAAAAAGACTGATGATAAGATAAAATCGAAGTGGGTGCGCAAAGGTTACTCGCTTTCCATCTAAATATTGATTGGTTAAAAAGCCGGGTTGAAATAGAAATGGCTTTACCGATTTGGCAAATTTTGAGTCGAGCGCAAAAAAAGTATTAAAGAAGTCCGCCACCAACATGTTAAAGGAAACCGTATTAATCGTATTTTCCTGACCACAGATGGGGCAGTAGTTATAGACCTCATTCAGCAAAGATTTGCAGTTAGCGCACTCACTGGTTTTTCTTCTGATTTTCATCTCCCAATTCGCCTACAAATTATAAAATAGTTGGCAAATCCACCATCAAATTGCCGAGTCCTAGTTACCTAATGCACTTATGGCTTATTTAAAAGAACTGGGCTTGAATATTACATTTATCACGCATCTATGCTAAATTTTATTACTTTTATGTTTTTGAGAGGTGTTTAGTATTTTAAACCATCCATTTTTTAAGTGTAAAGTCGTGAAATCTCACATTTTTTTAGCTGTTTCACTGGTCTTAGTGTATACCCAAAGTTTGTCTCAAAGTAGAAAAGACAAAGTTCCAGTGACATACGAAGAGTTATATGATGAACCCTACGCTATTAATAAGCTATTTGTTCAATTTCAGCCCATGTACGGAGAGCTTTTTGTATCGAATATCAACGCCGGTTTTGGGCTGGAAGCTACCTACTTTTTGAAAGATAAATTTACTTTTCGTGCGCATGGCCGGCTTGCCTATTACAAGCGATTTGATGCGATGCGCAATCAGTCACTTGAAAATAGCGACGTAAGCAATACGACCGAAACGTTTAATTATTACGAGGCCGGTGCCACTTACCATATCAAAGATTTTGAGGAGAGTTCCTCTACAAAAATGTTTTTGTACAAAAAGAGTTATCGCGGCAACAGGTGGGCGGCACGCGTGCCACTCACAGCTGAAATCCCGAGTAAAGTAAGGAAAATCTACGGAGCCCGGTTGGGCGGTCTTATTTTTGATACTGAAGTGGATATCAACAGAAGTTTAGAGGCTCAAGACCTTACTTCGGCTGTTTTGGTTAATTCCGCTGGTGAGTCTATTCCGGCAACTGTACCCGGTCCAAATGGTGAAGATCAAGAGTTAGGTTTATTTAGCAGTCAGAGAACAGGTGCTATCTACGCCGGTGCTTCAATGACCTGGATCAGAAATGTGGCCGTAGATTTCGACAATAAATATACTGAAGGTGTGGATGATCTTATTTTCACAGCATTTGTAGATCTCATTGTAGCTCCTTCCGTTCGTGTAGATGATATTTTGTACAATGGTTCCACCTATTCGGTAGACGGCCTGGATACCAGTTTTCTTGGTTTCAGGGCCGGCATCGACGGTAAATTCAATCGCACCTGGGGCTGGGCTTACGGAGGCGAAGTGGGAATTCGCCCCGGTTTACAAGGCAGAGGTTTCTATGCACTAATCAAGATCAGCTTTCCGGTGTTTAGCA
>JBCCIX010000301.1:0-5535 GCA_039028075.1 Bacteroidota bacterium
AAGGGAATTCCATGTGGTCATGAGAAACAAACTTATAGCATCCTTTGAAAACCCGCCTTTTGGCCCAACGCTTCGTTATTCAACATTTCAAAAGCCTCGTTTACAATCGGTAAACTACGTTTTTGAAATTCCGAAAGCCTCGATTTGAACCAAAAATCCAGTTTTGCAAAGGATTCTACTAATTGAACTGAAATTCGCAAATCCACAAAGTGCGTATGTGGAAATAACGATAGATTTATCGGACAGCTGTCTAGCTTCTTTCATTTCCGCCACGCTGAAGTATGCCGCAAATTCATTAATTAGTGTCTCTAAGAGAAGACGAAAAACATGCTTACTAGCACCTGCAGCGTAGTTTTTTAGCAAAACAATGAATCGAATCTATTTTATACTTTGGAATCAATTTCTCAATTTCTCAAAAATTCAGATGATTTTTAAACGAATTGAAGGTAAACCTTTGATTTTATTGCGTTTTTACTAAAATTTCAAAAGTAGATTCAATAATCATTTGTGCATCGAAATTTCAAAAAAAACACGCTCTGTGAGCTAAAAACACCGTTTTCTTTCAAAAGATACTGTTTTCTTAGAGACACTAATTAATGCGTCGAGTTAATGCGTAGAAACTGACGTTAACTTATTTTCCGTAGCTGCTTCTACAAAACTCTCTGATTACCTTCTGTACCTTCCTTGATTCGGCTGTTTTAATTGCTTTGAGAATAATGCGATGTCGCATTTCAGGATTATGAAGGATCTCTTTTTGAAGATCTCTAAGGACTTCTAAATGGTCAGTAGTAGAGATCATTTGCTAGAGGTGGAATTTAGATTAAATACCGGCTGCTTCCCAACCAACACTTTTTCCGATACGTTTTCTAAAGCTTCCACTTCCACTTCATCTATCACTTTACGCTTTTTATCGACCGGCTTAGCTTTCCAAGCTGCAATTAAAGTGATTACGCTCATTATGAGCCAGGCTACATCTACCAAGAAAGAATCTGCATAACCCATACCAAGTGATTTCCAAAACCAAAGGCCAGTCTGTATTCCATTTGTAACTGGAATGAATAGTCCGAAAACACCTGCGATGATCAAAGCGTATTTATTGATCTCATAGCTTCTTTTGTTCAAGAAGGCATAAATGGAATAGGCTAACCAAAAACCGAAGAAAACAGAATTGATAATTGTGTAGCGACCGTCTAAATCCAAAGGAACAATCTTGGCAGTAACAAACAACAGCGCTATGGCAGGGTATAGTCCAAGACAAGCACCTAAGTAGATAGCCCCCACGTTTCGATTGAACTTAGTCTTATGAGCATATGTCTTTTTCTCTCTGGCCACCAGCCAAATCATTACTCCAGTGATAATCACAAAGGAGGTCAGTATGGCCATGATGAAGTAGGTAATTTGAATCATTAAACCACCAAAGTTCCCGAAGTGTAAGCCAACGAAGAAACTCAATGAAGAGGTACGAAATGAACTTTCATCCAGTGGTTTTTGATACACGGGTTCACCATCATCCAATCTAAAAACCGAACGCGCATACCCCGCGAAATTCAATTTTGTGTTGATATTGGAGGCAATATCCAAATGTGCGTTTTTATCTCCATAACTCTTCACTGTCAGATTAAAATTCTTGATGTCCTCATCGGGAAGTTCGTTGAAAAACGCTTGAACGAATGGATTAATTGAAAGCGCTAGATCTGCTTCACCTTTTAGCTCATAACTTTTATTCTCGGGAAGAATAATGGCAGTTGCTTTGTTCACATCTCCAAAAACTAGATAAGCAACCGGTAACACTAAGATTGACAAACCGAAAATAGCACCCGTAACCGCATACATAAACTGATATGGAAGCCCTAATATACCCAGTGCTGTATGTCCATCTGTCCAGAGATTCTTTATGGAGCTCTTCAACCTGAAGGTGAAGAAATTAGAGACCATTTTCTTCCAGTGTATCACAACACCCGACACTAAGGCAAATAGCAATAACAATGAAAGAATGCCCGCCAGATAAATTCCTACAACCGGGATTTGACGGAAGTAATGTAATTGGGTCAGGATCCAGCCTATTCGACCAGCTTTGCCGTACTCAGCAGGAGGTGCTAATTCATACGATTTGGTGTCAACAGCATAATTAATTCGAGCTGTTGCTTCGACATATGCCAGGCTGTCAGAAGGTGTTAATCGACTCAATGAATCTTTTGAGATCTTGTTAGAAGGTGCACCAGCTGAAATGGCCAAATAGGTTCCGCGATTTTCTTGCACCTGGATGCGGAAATCACGTCCATACATTTGATACCCTTTTTTGGCTACCTCAGCAAGTATCCGGTCGTAATCCACTTCCGTAAGTTGGATCTCATTATTCTGACTATTGACTTCCCAGTTATTGATGTTCTTTTGGAAGAGCGCGAATGCTCCTGCCAGGAAAATAACGAATATACCAATACTAATAATGATACCAGCTACGGTATGTGTATTGAAAAAAGCATTGTAAACCCTTTTATCTGATTGATGTTCTTCCATCATTAAAGTGTTTTTAACAAGAAAATACCAAGTCCTGATACCAATATCACGGCACCAAGAAGAGCCCAGGCTTTCGCTGGCTTTTTGATCCAATACACCATGGCAATGAAGAATACCCAGAGTGAAGGGAAGACAAACCAAATGGTCAATACAACCATTTCACCAAACCCTAGCAGTCCTAAAAGCGATAATATGCCGATGGTCGCGGCTAAACCCCCAATAATGGACGCAAGCACCTTACTTGTTCTGGCTAGTTTGGTTTTCAATAAATACTTTCTGTTTGCTGGCATACTGGAATTAGTTTTTTAATATCTCTTTATGAAAAAAAGGAACCATTAAAATAATGACAGACGCAAGCGTGGGCCACAGTACTAAAACTGTGAAAACTCCTTTTGCTATACCCAAAGCGAGAACAAAGAGCAATAGGCTTGCGATGGTAAAAAACCAGCCAAGTACCCTCAACAATTGAGGATACTTGGATGGAAAATCAGGTATTACTTTAGAGTTAAACTCAGTCCTACCCGCTACCACATAGAAGCAAATAATGGATAAAAACGTAAAGAAAATAGCTATCAGAATCATATTGAAGAGACTAATACTGAAACGACTATTCTGTTAATTCTAATTTTGCAAATGCAGCTGGTTTTATCCCCTCAAGTGTAATGGCTTTATTTACCGCCCCAGTAATTGGATCATAGGTGTAGTAACCTTGAAAATCATTCTTGCTAATCGGAAAGTAAACCAGGTCATCAACCAGTTTAGGACCTTCTAAGCTGTTGGTAGCAAAAGAACTAGATGGAATTTCCTGAATCTTAGAGCCCGTTTCAGCATTCATATCTACCACATAACCATCTATATTTTCACTGGTAAATGCATCTGTTCCAATTACCTCATCGGAAAAAATTCTCATATATAATTTACCATCTTGTACCAAAGGTTCTCCCATCGTTAAAACGATTCCAGACCCTGTTCCTGGGTTTTCAATTATGTCTCTAAATCCAAATATACCCTCTGTTCCAAAGGTCAGATCAAAAGCAGTTGCTCCTGATTTTATGCGGGCAAGCTCTGTAGAAGCAACGCCAAGAGGTGGGTTGCTCACACCTCCCCTAAGATAAAGGTCCCCATTCGTATCTCTTGCACCACTACTAAAGCCATAAGCTTTGGGGTAAATCATTAATTCTTCGAACGTATCTGTATTCGTGTTAATGGCTACAACGAAAGTAGAGTCATAAGCTACTGTACCATTAGACTCCCGAAATCCTATCTGTGTAAATACATAATCTCCGCTAACTTGTACTAATGAGAGGCTAATATTCGCAACATCTCCAGTATTGAATTTTGTTACTTCTTCGGGATAGTCTATCTGGCCAGTTCTTTGCATGGTAGACGGGTCAAAAATCTGTAAAGCTGTAGTACTTCTAGTAATATCCACATAATACCCTTTCGTTGCTTCCGAAAAATCAAAAGGACTTTCCTGAGTTATCGATATAAAACCATCTTCCTGTAAGGTACCCGTTTCATCTCTGGTGTATTTTTGAATCCCAGGATCACCCGATGGGCTCACACCTGCATAGAAAGAACCATTAAAAGCCTTTCCTCCGCCTCTTGCATTTCCGGCCACCTGAATTGAATTTGTTAAGTCCGTTACACTTACAGTTCCTGTAAATAAAGTGTCACTAGAGGTAATGAAATTACCTTCTCCAAAAGTATATAGTACATAGCCCAGTTCTCTTTCAACAGCCGGTGCTGGATCATCAGCACCACTACAATTTACCAAAAAGAGTACACCGAAGAATGCCAGACCCATCCAGACATTTTTAACTGATTGTTTCCGCACATTCGCTATTTTATTATTCATTATCGTCTTACTTTCCATTTATTCTGCATTTAAGTTTTAGTCTAAAATTTCTTCCGGGTAGTTGCACCCTAAACCCATCAAATACGGGTATATCGAGCACATTATTTACTTCAAAACTTACCCATAGGGGCATTTTGGTATAACTGTATGTCACTCCCAGATCCAGCGTATGCTGCGTGTCGATGATAGTCGTAGATCTTACCTTGTCAACAGGCCCGAAAAGCGCAGGCTCCAGTTCTTTAGGTAGAGTGGTCAGTAGATACTTCTCTATAAAACCGTAATTGAGGTAAGCATCCCAATTTCCACGCAGTAATTCTCTTGAATGATTATATCTCAAGCCTAAATTGGAGAAGAAATAGGGTATGTTAGGCTCACGGGCACTCTCTAAATTCAACTCTCTGGAATTTGCCCTCCGGATATCTTGATAGGTAGTAGAAAAGTTATATCGAAGTGAACGTATTATTTCTCCCCTTATGGAAAGCTCTGCTCCGTATACCCTTGCATCGTCTTGATTACGAAACACTGCTTCTGAAAACCCTGCCTGCTCTAAGAAGATATTATCCATGATAAAGCGATAAAATAAATTGACATCTATCCAGTGCTTTTTCTGTTTCCCCAAGTTGGAAAAGAAACCTGTGTTCACATTATGGCTGGTTTCAGGTTTGAGTCCAGGATTGCCCAGGACAAAGAGACCATCTCCTAAGAACTCAATATTCTCAGGAATCCGGGTTGCATATTCATAGGATACTCTGATAAAGCGGTTTGACCCGATTTTAACTTTAGTAGAATTGCCAATCCCATAACTCGCTTTTTCTACCTCTACTAATGTGCCATCAATAAAAAATCCACCTTGAAGACGGGAAGTGGAAGCGGTACTAACGCTGAAACGCTTGGCGGTAACAACATTTTTTATCTTGTCATTTAAAATGACAGAAGACAGCCCAAGCCCAGACACGTTTCTCGTATAATCAGAAGGCAAACTATTCGGGTCTATATCCGTTCCAAAGATTATTTCTAAAGTATCTGACCCTATGCGGTTTTCTGAAATGATGTTGTGGTTAAACGTCAACTCGTGTTTATCAGTTAACTTATACTTTGCGTTAACCCTACCCGTCCATGTTTTAAAGTTTAATTGACGATAATACCTCGAAGAAAAATTG
>JBCCIX010000302.1:0-5522 GCA_039028075.1 Bacteroidota bacterium
AGGTGATTCTTCTAAAGTTGGGGGCAATCGCGAGCAGGAAATTGCTTCCATCTCCCGGGCCCTAAAAGGTATCGCCAAAGAATTGGACGTGCCGGTGATAGCACTTTCTCAATTAAGCAGGGCGGTAGAAACCCGGGGTGGGGATAAGCGTCCTCAATTATCGGACTTACGGGAATCAGGATCCATTGAGCAGGATGCGGATATGGTAATGTTCCTCTACCGTCCGGAGTACTATGGTATTACAGAAGACGAAAGCGGTATGCCGACCCAAGGTACCGGTGAAGTAATTATATCCAAGCATAGAAATGGCTCTCTGGAAAATGTAGGACTTAAATTCATTGGTAAGTTCACAAAATTCACAGATCTAGATTCACAAGGGTTTTCAAGTGATTTTCCGTCGTTAGGTGGAGTGCCTCCGGAGTTTAATGACGCCGGTACGATAACGCTAGGGAGTAAACTTAATGGAGATATGGATGACCAGCCCCCTCCATCTGATTTTGACCACGACGATCTGGATGAAGAAGAAGATACACCATTTTAAGAGATGGGTGGTTTTTGTACCTTTAGCAGGCATTTTTTCACTAATTTCATGTCATGAAAGCACTTATACTCTCAGATGAAGGGCAGATTGAAATAGCGAATAAGCCAGTTCCAAAACTTTCAAAAAATCAAGTTTTAGTTAAAGTGAAAGCTGCGGGATTGAATAAACGTGATCAGTTTATACGAGAGGGTAAGTATCCCGGAATTATCCTGAACACTACGTTGGGTTCGGATGCCTCCGGTGTGGTTGAATCGGTCAATGATCCAGATAGTGATGCCTGGCTGGGAAAAGAAGTGATCGTTAATCCTAACAGTAACTGGGGGCCAAATCCAAATGTGCAGTCGGCTAGATACTCCATTCTAGGTATGCCCAAAGAGGGGACTTTGGCTGAATACTTGGTAACAGACTCAAGTAGGCTCTCGGAGAAGCCGAACCACCTATCGTTTGAAGAAGCAGCGGCCTTGCCGTTAGGCGGATTAACTGCTTTTAGAGCTTGCTTTCATCACGGTAAAATTATGGCTGATAAAAACGTTCTGATTTCTGGTTTTGGTGGGGGAGTGGCACAGTTTGCCTTTCAGTTTGCCCAAGCCGTAAAGGCAAACGCTTATGTTACTTCGAGTAGTGAAGACAAATTACAAAAAGCATTGGATGCTGGTGCCAAGGGAGCCTTTAACTATAAAGACCCAGATTGGCATAAAAACGTTTGGAAAACAAAAGGTGGTTTTGACGTAGTGATCGATAGCGCTGGTGGAGATCAAATAAATACATTCATCAAACTTATGAGGCCGGCCGGTACAATTGTTTTTTTTGGAGCTACTAATGGCCTGCCTTCTACTTTAGACCTGTATCGGATGTTTTGGAATCAAGTGGCGCTGCAAGGTTCTACCATGGGTAGCGACAAGGAATTTGAGGAAATGGTGCGCTTTGTTGATGAGCATAAAATTCATCCCATGTTAGATTCAGTACGGCCATTTGATGAGGCTATTTCTGCGTTCGATGATATGGCTCAAAACAAAAAGACAGGCAAACTTGTACTTAAATTGTAAATTTGCTAGTAGATCCTAACTATCTGATTTTCAATTACTAATACTTTTAAATACTAATAATATTAGTATGAAGATGTAGTCGCCATTTGATTTATTCATTTGTTCAATCTTCGAACAGCAATTCGTTGTAAGCGGATTGTAGTTCCCTAAGCGTTAGTGCGTTGCTCTGCTGTTGGGCAAGTTCAATGCCTTGCTTAAAAATCTTCTCGGCCTCGTCATTTTTTTCCATATCTCCCAGCAAGGTTGCCGCCTGGTAATAAGTAGGTAAGTACTGGGTGTGCTTACGTAATAATTCATAATATAATTCCAGGGCTTTGTCAGGATTTGAGTTTCTATATTCAGTGGCAATGGCATATAAATTGAAGGGATCGTCGGGGTCTTTTTGTAGGTATTCCTCCAGTAGTTTTAAGCGTTTGGAATTCATTATTGCCAATTTTTATTTGCTTCATTATTCATTATCTTCGAGGCAAAATTAAAGCGTTTTTAACAAGTATTTTAATCTAAATTCTTAAATGAAAATATTAGTTTGTATCACTCATGTGCCGGATACTACCTCGAAGATATCCTTTACGGATGGCGATCAGAAATTTGATCAGACGGGTGTTCAATTTATCATTGGTCCATATGATGATTATGCACTGGCACGAGCGGTTGAATTGAAAGAACAATCTGGTGGTTCTATAACTGTATTAAATGTTGGCGGTCCTGAGACTGAGCCAACCATAAGAAAGGCTCTGGCTATAGGGGCTGACGATGCAGTACGTGTGAATGCCGAGCCTACAGATTCTCTTTTTGTGGCTCAGCAAATTGCCGAACATGCCAAAGATGCGGGATACGACCTAATTCTCATGGGACGTGAATCTATAGATTTTAATGGAGGTATGGTTCATGGTATGGTAGGTGAAATCCTAGACTTACCGTCAATTTCACCTGTCATGACGCTAAATGTGGAAGGTGATACGGTTAAGATGGCTAGAGAAATTGAAGGTGGAAAAGAAACGGTAGAAGTAAAAATGCCATTGATAGCCGGCTGTCAGGAGCCAATCGCGGAATGGAAAATACCTAATATGCGTGGAATCATGTCAGCAAGAACGAAACCGCTGTCTGTGGTAGAACCGGTCACAGAGGAGGTGGCCACCTCCTTAACGCGATACGAATTACCACCGGCCAAAGGAGCAGTGAAGATGGTAGATGCAGACAATGTAAGTGAATTAGTTGATTTGTTAAAGAACGAGGCGAAGGTCTTATAAATAGATAGAATACATGGCAATATTAGTTTTTGTAGAGAGTGCAGAAGGGAAAATAAAAAAAACATCCATTGAGGCTGTGGTCTATGCTGCGCGCGTAGGTGGCGATGTTACTGCCATCTCCTTGGGCACAGAGGTGAACGATACTGAGTTAGCGGCACTTGGAAAGTACGGTGCTTCAAAAGTGCTTAACGTAGCGGATGATCGATTGAATCAGGGAGTTATTCAGGCCTACGCCAATGTTTTGAATCAGGCTATGAATAAAGTAGGTGCTGACCTCTTGGTTTTAGCCAACTCTTCTTTAGGCGCACCGGTTTCAGCCAGGGTAGCGATCAAGCAAGATGCCAGCCTTGTATCTAACGTGACTGAGCTTCCGGATATCTCAAATGGATTTGTGGTAAAACGAAGTATTTACACCGGTAAAGCATTTGCTAATGTAGAATTGACCAAGGCCAAAAAAATACTTGCCATAAAGAAAAATGCAGCCGAAATACGTGAGTCCGGCGGGGATGTGCCTGTGGAAGAATTCAGTCCGGAGCTAACTGATGCTGATTTTGGTGTAGCCATCACGGGGGTAGATCAAGCTACCGGTGATGTTTTATTACCCGAAGCTGAGATTGTAGTTTCAGGAGGTCGAGGCTTGAAAGGTCCGGAGAACTGGGGTATGATTGAGGACCTTGCCAAGGAGCTTGCTGCTGCAACCGGCTGTAGTAAACCTGTCTCCGACATCGGTTGGAGACCTCATCATGAGCATGTAGGCCAGACCGGTGTAAAAGTAGCGCCAACGCTTTACCTAGCCGTAGGAATTTCTGGTGCCATTCAGCATTTAGCCGGAGTTAATAGTTCAAAATATATTGTAGTCATTAATAAAGACGAGGACGCGCCATTTTTCAAAGCGGCCGATTATGGTATTGCCGGAGATGCCTTCGAGGTGATTCCGAAATTAACAGAAGCACTGAAAGCAGCTAGATAAATACTGTACGTGGATAAGCTAAGATTAGAAATACTTGGACTGTCGTCAAGCCAGTCACAATCAGGATCGTTTGCTCTGGTGTTAGGAGAGACGGAGGGAAACCGACGTCTGCCCATCATCATAGGTATGTTTGAAGCACAAGCCATAGCTATAGAAATCGAAAAGATTATTCCGAATCGTCCCATGACCCACGACTTATTCAAGTCATTTGCTCACAGTTTTGATTATAAGGTGCAGGAGATTATTATTTCAGATCTAAAAGAGGGTGTTTTCTTCGCTAAGATCGTTTGTTCAAGCGAAGGTAAGTCCATCGAGGTGGATGCCAGACCTTCTGATGCTATAGCAATTGGACTGCGCTTCGAGGCACCTATTTATACGCATGAGGCGATACTGGCAGAAGCAGGAATTGTGCTTACTGATGAAAACGATGATGATATTACCGAGTTAAAGGGTGAGATCAAAGGTGAGTCTAAGGCCGCTAGTGCGAAAGTTGACGAATTAAAAGACCAATCAGTGGATGGGCTCAAGGATCTCCTGAATGAGGCGATTGAAAATGAAGACTACGAAAGAGCAGCCAAAATAAGAGATGAATTAGGAAAGCGCAACTAGGTACCTTTGAGATGGACTATCTAAGAGGACTTATTGGGCTTACTTTTTTAGTAGGTGTAGCGCTCCTCTTTTCGCAAAACAAGAAAAAGATCGATTGGAGATTGGTAGGTATTGGTCTCCTCTTACAGTTGACCTTTGCGCTGCTGATCACCAAGGTGGATTTTGTTGCTGATGGGTTCGATTGGATCAGTGCTAAATTCGTTAAGTTTCTTAGCTTTTCTACAGATGGGGCGCAGTTCTTATTCGGCGATCTGGCTACAGATAAACTTGGATTTATTTTTGCCTTTCAGGTTCTACCTACGGTGGTTTTCTTTTCTACCGTTTCTGCCGGACTGTATTATCTTGGTGTCCTACAAAAAATTGTTTTTGGCATTGCCTGGGTTATGGCCAGAACCATGCGATTGAGCGGTGCCGAAAGCCTTTCGGCGGCGGGTAACATATTTTTAGGTCAGACTGAGGCACCTTTATTGGTACGTCCTTTCGTCAAAAACATGACTAGATCGGAACTTATGTGTTTGATGACTGGTGGGATGGCCACCATAGCGGGAGGGGTTTTGGCAGGTTATGTGGCTTTTCTAGGCGGAGATGATCCGGCAGAGCGTGCTAAGTACGCGGCTTACCTTTTAAGTGCATCAATCATGAATGCACCGGCAGCCATTGTTTTGTCGAAAATCATTCTACCTGAAACTGAACCCGAGCAGATAGACTCTCACCTTAAAGTTTCTAAAGATTCAATTGGAGCTAATTTGATCGATGCCATGGCCAGTGGAGCTGCAGATGGTTTGAAGCTGGCTCTCAACATAGGTGCGATGCTTTTGGCCTTCATTGCGGTGATTTTTGCTTTAAATTGGATATTGGTGGACGGAATTGGTTCATGGACTGGGCTCAATGCTTATGTACAGGAAAGTACTAACGGTGTCTTCGACGGCTTTTCATTGGAGTATATTTTGGGCCAATTGTTCAGAGTATTTGCATTTTTGATCGGTGTGGATTGGCACGAAGCACTTCGCGTAGGGAGTCTGCTGGGACAGAAGATGGTTATTAACGAATTCGTTGCCTACCTAAGCCTGTCTGATTTTAAACAAGCCGAAGTATTGAGTGAAAAG
>JBCCIX010000303.1:0-5510 GCA_039028075.1 Bacteroidota bacterium
AGACATAAAGGTGGAAAGGTCCAATTCCTGAAAGGAAAAATATTCACCAACTCCGCCATTAGGCAACCCAAGCAGCTTCAGCGCCTCTTCGTTGATGATTACCCGCTGAGTCATGTCTGTTAGATTTTCAAAGTCAAAGTTTCTGCCATTGATAATTTCAATATCAAGCAGGTCAACATAATCATCAAGCACGTACGTGATGTTGATATCAAAAGACTCATCATAACGGTTTTTTACCGGTGTGGAAAAAGACCTATCTGGCATTGGGCCGGCAGCCACTTGTTTCACCTCGGGTAAATCAAGTAAGTCTTTTTTGAAACTCTCATACTGGAGCTGGTTGATTTTGCTATTTGCATTTATTGCCAAAACTCCTTCTGCCAGCAGGCCAAGATCTTTTTCATTCAAGTAATTCATTTGCTTTTGCATGATCACGGTGGCGGTAAGCAGCATCGTAGAAATTACAAACTGGATACCAACTAAAATTTTGATGAGACCGACCCTTGAGGTTGGCTTAATTGAATCCCTCCGAAGCAAAGAGCTTGGAGAAAACGAAGTAATATAATAAGCCGGATAGAGGCCTGCGGCCAGTGTAACCACAAAAAGAACGGAAGCAAAAATTGAGTATAGTTGGGGACTTGTGTAGTCCAGCATTACCTCGTATTGTATCCAATGGTTCATGTGAGGTAGAGCAAATTCTAAGAATACTCCTCCTAAAAGAATGGCAACCGAGACTACGGTAAATGTTTCTAAGAGTAGTTGAAGAATAATTTGCTTACGGCTGGCACCCTGAATTTTGCGAATGCCCATTTCTTTAATACGCTTTAAGTACTTTGCCAAAGTAAGGTTAGTGTGATTAAAACTTACAGTGATTAGAATAAGCAGTGCGACAGAGCCTAGAACATAGAGAAAATCAATATTACCGTTGACGGTGAAATCGTTTAACTGAGGATTTGTGTGCAAATGGATATCGATGAGCCGCTGAATACTAAACATATAGGCTTTATCTACTTCTGCGTTGAAAAGCTGGTTGATCTGCCGTTCCATATTGTATTCATTCTCGTTTGTACTCAGAAAGTATTTTGTTAGCCATAAGTCGCCTTTAGGATCTGTGTAGTCGTTTACTCCCAAAAAATCGATATTGAGATGTGAGCTTCTTCCTGCGGGTTTTAAAACCCCTTCTATCTCATATACTTTATTAGAAATGGTAATGACCTCTCCCAAAGGGGAAGCATCTCCGAAATATTTATCGGCAATCCTTGAAGAGACGACGATCTTGTCCAAAGACTTTAAAACGGTTTCTTCATTTCCCTCAAAAAGGTCGAAATCGAAAACTCTAAAGAAGTTGGAATCAGCTCGATGGAGCTGCGGCTCGTAAAATAATTCTCCATTGAACTCTACTACCACTTTTAACTCACTTGAAATATTTGTGGAACGCTTTACAAATGATAGTGATTTGTCAATATCCAAAGCATGGCGGGTGCTTATTTCCTTCAAGTAAAGGGTCCCGGTAGAATGGTTAATATTATTCAGTACTCTATATATTCTCGAAGATTTGGAATGAAAATCATCGAAAGATAATTGCTGGTTGATATAGATGATGAGGTAGACACTTACGGCCAGTCCGGCGGCTAAACCAATGATGTTTATCACATTGGCGTAAGAAATGTTCCTTAGGGCAATTTTTAAATAATTCTTTATCACGATATTTTTTAATTTAAGCGCTTATTCATTTCGTAAAACTTCCGCGGGATTTGTAAGTGCGGCCCTTATCACCAGATAACTTACGGAGAGTAAAGCTAAAAGCAAACTCACGATACCCGCCCAAAAAAGCTGTGCATATACGTTGTCGATTCGGTAGGCATAATTGTCAAGCCAAAGGCCGGTGATATAGTAGCCCACGGGCAATGCCATAAGAATGGACAGCCCAACCAGCTTCATAAATTGATTGTTGACCAGCGCCAATACCTGTGCGATACTGGCCCCGTACACTTTTCTGATGCTGATCTCTTTTCTGCGTTGCTCCGTAGAGAACGCGGTAAGCCCAACCAAACCCAGGCAGGCGATGATTACCGCCAAACCGGTAAAAACCTGAATCAAAATAGCGAAGTCGGATTCACTCTTGTATTTTGCCGCAAAATCATCATCCAGAAAATGGTATTCGAAAGGGAAGTTGGCGGAATACTCCTCATAGTGTTGTTTCAAGAAACTCAATGCACTGGAATAGTCAGTGCCTGACAACCGGGCCGCAAAAAATGAATACTCCGGGGCGTAATTGTGAATCACCATGGGGCCGATTTTTTCTTCCATCGATAGGTAATGAAAGTCTTTTACCACCCCGATCACTTCACCTTTTTTTAAGGTATCCCCCGCTACCCATATGTCCCAATTTACCTCTTTGCCAATAGCAGCTTCATTTGACCATCCCATAGCCCTTGCCGCGGCTTCATTGATAATAAAGGCTGAATTTTCATCATTGATCCTGTCCTTGGAAAAACTTCTACCCGCCAGGATTTTCATTCCTAATGTGCGTATGATATCCGCATCGCCCATCAATATTTTTGAAGGGAGCAGCGTTTGCGTCTGTGGAAACAAAATCTCATCGCCCTGAACATAAAACCCGGGCAATCCTGAAGTGGCTGAAATAGTTTCTATTCCCGAATGAGCTGTGGCCCTGGATTTAAAAGATTCCAAGTTCGTCCTCATTGCTTTACCCCGAATCGAAAAAACAACTACCTGTTCCTTGTCAAAACCCATGTCCTTGTTTTGCATGTATCGGATTTGACGCAGCATAACTAAGGTGCCCATGATGAGGACGGCCGTAGTGGTAAATTGAAAAACTACAAGCACTTTCCTGATCCTGCCAAAACCCAAAGCCGCAGTCTGTTTCTTCAAAATCTTCACGGAACGGAACGAGGAAAGGTAAAATGCCGAGAAGCTCCCGGCCAAGACCCCGGTAAAAAGCAAAATACCACACAACGAAAGCAGCAGTTGAAGGTCTCCAAAAATGTCCAGGCTCAGCTCTTTTTGAAAAAGCGGATTGAAAAAAGGCAGTGTGGTCTCTACCAAAAGGGCTCCCAACACCAAAGAAAGGATCGAAAATAAGATTGCCTCACTCAAAAACTGCAGGATGATCTGACTGCGCTTGGCGCCAACTACTTTCCGAAGCCCTACTTCTTTGCTTCTTTTGGTAGCACGCGCAGTCGAAATATTTACAAAGTTCGCGCAGGCCAGAAGTAGTATGATCAGGGCTACGAATACCAAGGAGGTAACGTACACTATATTTCCACGTTGAGCGGAGTCGCGGGTAAGTGATGCCGAATACAGGTGGATGTCTCTTAGGGGTTGAAGTTTGAAATGATATTCAAAACCATACGCTTGCGTTTTTTCATCGACATGGGCATCGACATATTGGCCCAGCTTATTTTCGATCAACGCTTTCTGCGAAGCATTATGAACGAGCAGATAGCAATGCCTTCTTGGGCTGAGCCAGTTTTGCCGATCATAGTCGGAGAGGAAGGTGTCTAAGGTGGACGATGAAATTAAAAAGTCGAACTGCAGGTGAAAATTCGATGGTAGGTTTTTGATTACCCCGTCAACGGCATATTCCCGGTTGTTATTGATTTTAATACTTTCAGAAAGCAGGTCTTTATTTTTCCAATCCGCTCCAAAATACTTGTTCGCTAGTTTTTCGGTAATGACTATGCTATAGGGCTTGGTAAGTAGCTCGTCCGGATTGCCCAAAAGAAAATCCGTATCAAAAAATTGAGGAAAAGCAGGGTCTGAAAAGTATCCGTGGTCTTCATAAAACTTTTTATCGTCTACTTCAAAAAACCTTTTGACCGCAGGGGTGAGTTCTAAGGTCTGTTCAATTTCAGCGTAATTCTCTTCTAGGGAACCCGCAAACGGGTTGGGAACGTAGGCATTGCCCGAAATACCATCCGATGATACCCGCTCACCGATTACGCGAAATATTCGATCCTTAGCAGGGTGATAATTGTCGAAACTTAGCTCGTCAATAACGAACAAGGCAATAATCAGGCATGACCCCAATCCTACGGACAGGCCTAATAGATTAATGGCCGTGAACCCAAAATTTCTCCCGGAGGTGCGAATAAATATTTTGAAGTAGTTTTTAATCATGCCAGTCCTTAGTCAAACAAAGTACCGAAATATATAAGTTGCTGATTATCTGGTCATTAAATCTTATCATTCAAGTGGCTTTAGATAAATGTGTTCTCTTATGAAACACTTATTTGTTCCGGTTTGGAACATTTACGTATTTCAAGGTGAGATGCAATTTAAATTACGCGTGTTATCCGTGGTCTGTGCGGACACAGACCACGGATTATAGAAAGATAAGATAAGTGTAAGGGTGAGATAAATGATCAAACTTAAATCTTTAAGTCATGTCGTAGCACAGCGGAGACATCTTTGCCATAAAGAAAGACGCTTTACTGCCTGTGTTACCGAAAAAGACCGAATATATTCCGTTCCGAGGTGACTAAGAAATAAATGCCATCCGTTACTTATCAGATCGCAAAAATTTGAAAGGCTTCCCTGAGTGAAAAAGTTAAGGTAATGAAAAAGGTAAAAGGAAAAATATTAGTCATTGACGATGACCGGGATGTGCTCCACAGTGCACGAATGGTACTTAAACCTGTTTTCGGAGAGGTAATCACGGAAAGTAATCCACAGCAGATCAACTACCTTATCACACACAACACCTATGATGTGATCCTGCTGGACATGAATTATACGGCCGGGGTTACTAGTGGAAAAGAAGGGCTTTTTTGGCTAAAGTCCATCAAAGAACGGGCTCCTGAACAGCAGGTGGTGATGATCACGGCTTACGGTGATATCAAACTTGCCGTGGAAGCCATGAAGATAGGCGCAGCCGATTTCGTAGTAAAGCCCTGGGAAAATGAAAAGCTTCAGGCCACGGTACTATCTGCCTATAACCACAGTCAATCCAAGCGGGAAGTAGAAGCATTGAAAGATGAGCAAAAGTCACTAAAAGCGCTCATCTCATCACAGTCCAGCGATATTGTAGGGAACTCGGAGCCGATACGTCAGGTGTTTAGGGTGATTGATAAAGTAGCCCGAACAGATGCGAATGTGTTAATTCTGGGTGAAAATGGAACCGGCAAGGAGCTGGTAGCCCAGGAAATACATCAAAAATCTAATCGTTCTGCAGGGGCTTTCATTCGTGTAGATCTGGGTTCCTTGTCTGAAAGCCTTTTTGAAAGTGAGCTTTTTGGTCACAAGAAAGGGGCGTTTACAGATGCCAAAGCAGATAAAAAAGGCCGGTTCGAATTGGCTAAAGGGGGTACGTTGTTTTTGGATGAGATTGGGAACTTACCGTTGCCGCAGCAAGCTAAATTGTTAACCGCCATACAAAGCAAAGAGGTCTTTCGGCTGGGAGAGAATGAGCCTATCTCCATAGACTGCCGAATCATAGCCGCTACCAATAACGATCTTCACGCTATGGTCGAGGTCAAAGAGTTCAGGGA